>CAYLVS010000015.1:10950-12245 GCA_964387185.1 uncultured Oscillospiraceae bacterium
GCCCCATAGCCGACATAATAGAGACAGGCAGAGGTAACGAGAGCAGCGATAATCCAAAAGAGCATTTCCTGAATGACGAAAATGCTCTTTCGCGGCTGATAGTCTCTCTGATAGGATTTGAACAACTGCCGGAGCATAGCGATACCGGCTCCGCAGAAAAACATGACGCAAAATCCAAAAATCTGTTCCCTGATTAACTGGCTCATTTAAGAAGTTTCTTCAGGAAGCCACCTTCTGATTTTTCCCGCTTTGCAGTATACGCGGCAGAGCTCACTGTACCGGTTATCACGGCCTTCCCTTCCTCGATATCAAGCTTTTGAATATGTAGCTCCTGGCCTTTCAACAACAGACCCCCGCTATGCAGAGACAAAACAATGGTTTCCTCATCAAAACTATCGACGTCAGCCACATCCGTTATTGTGATTTGCTTTCTGTCCTCAATCAGTAAGTTGTGCATGCTCATCCCCCCTCACCTATTTCTATGCATATGAGAGGGGCTGTATGCAATATTAAAACTGCTTGCCTTCTGTTCAAAAGCGTCCCGACTACACAAAGACGGATAAGTTGTACAGGAAAGCTCCTGAATTATAGTTACCTGTACAACTAAGTGCTGGTTTTATACAGGTTATGACATTTCAATTGATAACCTGTACAACTATCATGCTAATTAAACGTGATAAATGAACGTTTTACTACACAAGGGCGGATAAGTTGTACAGGAAAGCTCTTGAATTACAGTTACCCGCACAACTAAGTGCTGGTTTTATACAGGTTATGACATTTCAATTGATAACCTGTACAACTATCAATTGAAATGCAGTTTCCGAGGGGATGGGACGCAGTTATAATCAAAGCAAAATGGGGGTGGCAAACAATAAGTCTCCCTGTCACCCACAATTCTGGCGCCAGCTGTTCAAATTTTCAAGTAGTACGTTGATTTGCTTATCTGATGTCCGTTTTCTGTTCAAATTATTGAGTTGTACGTTGATTTATTGGGGTATTTCCTCTTAGACAGGCGTACAACTTGATTTTTTGCTCACTTTTCGGGCAATTCGCCGAGCACATTGTCGAATACAACCCGATTTTTGCTCATTTAGATCGTAGACAAAGCTTTTTATCAAAAAAGGCCTTGATCCACAAAAAGCGTCCCGGCGGGATGTATCCCCGTAAGAAACCGTGAAACCGCTCACCATTTTCGTGCGAAGCATATAAAAATGGCGGTTTCCAAGGGGATGTGTCACGCCGGGACGCAATTACAATCAAAGCAAAATAGGGTGGCAAACGAAACGTCCCCC
>CAYLVS010000015.1:12255-15261 GCA_964387185.1 uncultured Oscillospiraceae bacterium
GTGTCACGCCGGGACGCAATCAAAACTAAAAATATCTTTGTTGCTAAGTTCAATCACACAATCGAAATCCATATTTTACTCGATGTTTCGCAGGCCTCGGGTTTGAGACAAGGGCAGGCTTATGCTCACCGTCGAACCCTGGCCCACCTTGCTTTGGACCGTGATCGTCCCACCGTGTTCTTCTACGATCTGCTTTGCAATGGACAGCCCCAACCCCGTACCGCCCATCTCCCGGGATCTCGCTTTATCAACCCGGTAGAACCTCTCAAATATGCGTGGAATCTCTTTTTCCGCAATCCCGATACCACTGTCGCTAATCACAACCCTAGCCCAATTGTCTTCCCGCAACACCTCAACATCAATATTGCCGCCCTCTGGCGTATACTTAATCGCATTGGACAAGACATTGAGGAGCACCTGATCGATCCGGTCTCTGTCTATGAAGGTCATTGCCCTTTGCTTCGGATCAAAGAGGCTGTTCAGCGTCAAATCCTTGTTCGCCGCTGTCATCTCCACCTTTGTCAACGCGGACTTCACCACGGTCACGAGGTTCGTTTCCTTTTTGAACCACTTCTCCCGCTTATAGTCCAGCTTGGACAGCTGTAGTAGCTCCCTTACCAAACGATTCATTCGGTCCGCTTCCTCATCGATAACTTTGAGGAAGTGCCCAATGGTATTGCAATCGTTAATTTCAGTGTCTACCAACGTCTCCGTATAGCTCTTTATCGTAGTCAGCGGCGTTTTTAATTCATGAGAAACATTGGCGACAAAATCCCTCTGCATATTCTCGAGCTTCTGTTGCTCGGTAATATCCAGTAAAATTACGATCATTCCGGCATCCTGATCGTTTTCATCCATGAACCGATCGTAGCGGGTATCGTAAACCCGTCCGCCCTTTTCAACGACCTCATGGTATCCTCCATCCGGGCAATTCTCGCGAATGCGTTCAAAGATCAGATCCTGGCTGAAAGACCCTATAATCTCATTGTAGGTCTTCGCTTCGATTTCCTCCTGCTTCATACCTAACATCTGCATGGCGGCATGGTTTGCCAGAATGATGTAACCTTCCGTGTCGACAGCCAACAAACCATCAGCCATATTCTTCAATATGGCCTCCAGTTTATTCTTTTCACTGTTAATTTCTGCCAGCGTGTAGTCCAGCTTTTCCCGCAACAGGTTAAACATTTCGGCCAGACGGCCAATCTCATCGTCTGACCGGACGCTGACCTCCTGACTGAAATCGCCGCGAGACATCCTCTCCGCTTTCTCCGTAACATCGTTGATGGGAACCGTAATGCTCCGGGCAATAAAAAAGCCAAGTCCCACGGTGATCAACAATGCGGCAAACATGGCCTGGAGAAAGATCAGCCGGGACTGGCTCTGGGTTTTATACACACTTGTGATGTCTGCACGAAGGCAGACCAATCCTTTTACATTCTCGCCTTTTTCAATGGGAAATACCATGTTCTTGACGGGAATCCCCGATGCCAGAACGCCGTCCTGCTCGGAAATTTCACCGGACATGCCCCGGACTAGAATGCTCTGGTCCAGTAAATCAAGGCCACTCTTATCAATGTAATTGGGATTGCTGGAGGCGATGATAACAAAGTCGTCGTCAACAACGAACATCTCCTCCCGCAGGCTTTCCGCCCAGGATTTAATATCCGCCTGTATTTCTTCCCGGTATTGGGCTAGATTATCGTATTCCTGAAGAGAGACCACACTCTCCTGTACTGTCTTAGTAAAGTTGCTGCGAATCAGCTCCATCTGGTAATCTTCGAGCTCATTCATAATAAAGACACCAATGACAGTCATCGCGATGAACACTAACAGAAAGTAAATCAGGACGATCCGAAAGCGGATACTACTCCATCTCTTTTTCGTGAACATTGCGTTAAGGCCTCCTGAAATAGTACCCGATGCCCCGCTTTGTCATAATGTATCCGGGATTGCTGGAGTCGTCCTCAAGCTTTTCCCGAAGCCTTCGAACTGTGACGTCTACCGTACGGATATCGCCGTAATACTCGTATCCCCACACTTCCTCAAGCAGCTGTTCTCTGGAAAACACGCGGTTTTCTCGCTCCGCAAGATATTTGAGCAATTCGAATTCCCGAAGGGTCAACTCCAATGGAACCTCATCCTTGCGTACTTCGTAACGGTTCATATCAATGGAAAGATTGCCAAACTCCTGAACGTTGGCGGGAGCATCCTGAAGGTTGTTCATCAGATCGGTGCGCCGTATGTTCGCCTTAATTCTGGCAATCAGTTCTCGCATGCCGAAGGGTTTGGTGATATAATCATCGGCACCCAGCTCAAGCCCAAGGACTTTATCCACCTCTTCTTCTTTGGCAGTAAGCATGACAATGGGCACTGTGCTGGTTTCTCTTACTTTCTTGCAGACTTGGAAGCCATCCATTTCCGGTAACATCACATCCAGAAGAATCAAGTCGGGATTGCAAGACAGAGCTTTTTCCAATCCGGCCTTGCCTTCATAGGCGGTTTCGGTTTCAAAGCCCTCTTTCACTAAATTGAACCGGATAATATCCGCTATGGATTTTTCATCTTCTATAATCAATACTTTTTTCGTAGCCATCTTTTCTCTCCTTGCTATTCTCAGGCGTCAGTTGCCGAGGTATTTGAGAGGATTCTTCGGTACGCCGTTCACATGAACTTCAAAATGAACATGCGGGCCCGTGCTCCTGCCTGTGCTTCCGATATTGGCAATGTGTTGATCCTGATAAACTCTATCACCCTTTTTTACAAAGAGCTTGCTGCAATGCCCATATACCGTTACTTTGTTCTGGCCGTGGTCGATGCGTACGCAATAGCCCAGGGCGCCCTCCCAACCGGCGGATATTACTTTTCCTCCATCAGCTGCCCGAATCTTTGTGCCTGTAGGTGCTGCCAAATCGATGCCGTTGTGCATCCTGCCCCATCTCTGTCCGAATCTGGAAGTCAGAGTAGTTCCTCTGGCAGGATAGATAAAATTGCCGGTACCGATCAAAG
>CAYLVS010000016.1:0-4249 GCA_964387185.1 uncultured Oscillospiraceae bacterium
GGTCACCTTTTTTTACAAAGAGCTTACTGCAATGACCGTATACCGTTACCTTGTTCTGCCCGTGGTCAATGCGAACACAATAACCCAAGGCGCCCTCCCAACCGGCAGAGATCACTTTTCCTCCATCAGCAGCCCGAATTTTTGTGCCTGTGGGTGCTGCCAGATCAATACCATTGTGCATCCTGCCCCATCTCTGTCCGAATCTGGAAGTCAGGGTTGTTCCTCTCGCGGGATAAATGAACTTACCGGTACCGATTAAAGGTGGCAAATCCTTAGTTCCCTTGAGAACCACTTGGGCTTTCGGCTCGCTGATAACCTGTGAACTGAGCTCATTGCGGTTCACTTCCTCACCGTTGTGGCGAACGATTTGTGCAACAACCCGGCGTTCTCCCTTCACGCCGGAGGATTTAACGGTCTGCTCTCCTTTATATAGGCTGGCTGTTTCCTCATAATTGATTTCGTAATCAACGGGTACTATGTACTCGGCAATCTCTGTGGTCCGCACCGTCAATACCGGACACACTTTGTTGAGAATGAGTTCATCACCTATTTGCAGTCTTGCCGGGTCTACACCGGGATTTGCCAGCTGCAAGTCCTCCGGGCTCAATCCCATGTTCTTAGCAATCTGATTGAAGGTATCGCCTGAGGACACGGCGTAGGTCTTGACCTGCACTGCTCCTGTGAGCATGTATTCCAAAACCTCATCTTCTTTTTGAATGTTCCCAATCTTAGTATTTACTTCGACGATTTCAATATTTTCCGCAAAACCCACGGATTCATACTCTATGGACTCGCTTTCAACCAAATACCCGCTCTGGATGTCGACGAGAATTTTCTCCGCACATTTTTTACTATAAAGAGTGGCTTTTTTCTGTCCGTCTACCTGTATAGCATAAGCTGTGGCATTCATATCACGCAGGTATGTAAACTGATCCAGGATTTCTTCCTTGGTGTCCAAATCCAGATTCGTGCCCATGACCTTACGGAAACTGATATCTTTTTCCTTGTCAATGGTGATTTCCGCGCCGTAAGCATAGGTGAGCTTGTCCCCTATGATATCAATGGTCTTGTATACATCCTGCTGGTCCTTTACGATGCCCATTACCTTGCCGTTATACATGTATTCATAGGCAGTGATAGAACCGGCCCATAGGGTAGCAGATCCGGCAAGCAACGCCAGTGCGGTGACGCTTCCAAGAAGCTGACGCTTGTGAGCCTCGCACCAAATTCTGCCCTCCCTCTGCTTTCTCATAAGGCAATGGTATCTATGCGAAGCCCTGTGGGAGAGCTTGTCCAAAAAAAGATCCATCCGATCGACGGCTGCCGCCGCTTTATCGGACAGAATAGCTTCCTTGGGGGAAATCCGACCTCCAAGAGCCTGCGCCTTCACTGTTAACTTTTTATTAATAAGTGTAAAAACGGTAGACGTGGCCGTACCGGTGCGTTTCAGCTTTGCTTGAACCCGGCTCACCTTACGGTCTATGAAAATATTCAACCGATTATCCGCTGGCTCTTCTTCCCCAGTTCTTGCATTGTACATTGCTATGTTTTCTGTTTCTATTTTTTCGATCTCAGACTTCTGGGTTTCTTTGTTCTTGATCTGTTCAGCCTCAGTTTCTATGCTTTCCGTCTGCATTATCTCCACATCTACAACCTCTTCCGGTAACTCGGAAGGCCTTTTTCTGCCTTTTTTCTTTTTCTTGCATTTCGCCCCAAGAGTAGCCTTATACTGTTCCCGTTCCAGCTGCCTTTCTCTGGATATTCTCTCCAGCGCTTCCTCTATGCTCTCATCTCCTGAAAGATTGGGGTCTTCCAATTTGTTTTCGACAACGCGATCCATGTGGTACTTTGCCTGTTGTCTGATGAGCCTGCGATTTTCGCTATTTTCATAATCGTCCTCAATATGAACAGAGGTACCGCTGTTCAGGGTATCTCCGATCTTGTCTTGTTCGATAGAATTATCATTTTCTATGGTTGAAATGCTTGACTCACGTGCAGAGATATCTGCCATATGTGCCTCCCATTCGTTAATGAAACGACGTATTTACATATTTGTGTGTATCACATTATACCTCTTTGTGCCGGGTTTATCAAACCTTTTTTCCGAGGCGCTCAAGTTTGCCGGCAAAGCAGGAGCATCTCGCCCCGCTGTCCAGTATTCCCATATCTTTGCAAAGAGGGCAGGTATACCATATATCGAGATAGTTGACCTGAAAATTATGATCCGTAAGCAGGTACGCTTTCTCGTTGCGCAGCGCATCGGAACGTCTCTTCAACTCCTTGATCCGGGTCGCGGCTGTAGACTGTCCGGACAGCATGGCCTTTGAAATCTCCATGCTGATTTCTCTGGTTTCTTCTTCGATTTTCTGTATCCGCGGGACTGCTTTATAGACTTCCTGACGCCTTTCCTCCGTTGCCGCCTCATTGGCTGCTCTTTCTTCTTCATAGGATCGCATCGCCGAAGCGATAAGGCTGTCTCCTGTGCTCTCCTTCGCCCCACCGGCTGCACCTTTGTTTTTTGAGGTCAAGACGGTGTTTACGTAGTTGATGTTGGGATTGGAAATGCCGCTCGTCTTCTTGCAAGCGTCCAGTACTCTATCGATGTCCAAAGAGTGATCGTCAAACCAGGTGTCCATGATACGCTTTTCCTCTTCCGTGGAGTTGCGCATAAAGCCCAGAGCCTTCATGACTCTCTTGTACAGGTAGTGTCGATTGTCCGTTTCCTGCAAGTGGGCTTCGATGTTTGCAACAGTCTTTAATCCTATTTCGGCCCATTCCTTAACCACAGCGCTCACATAGTTCAGCCTGCTGTTGTTACGTTTTTTGGCGCAGTACTCGTAAGCGTACAGGATAAATTCCGGAGACAGGCCATAATCCTGAATCCATTCCAATATGGTCGCCGGTTCTTTCCCTTGAAAAAGACGGCCTGTAATCTGTTCGATCCGGCTGTACATTTCCTTGAGCTCGTTGTCGCTCATAATCCCTTCCAGGTTGGCGGGTAATTTACTTTTTTTGTTCTTAGATTTTCCGTTTTTTCCGTAAATCTGTTCCTTCAGATTCACAAATTCTACCTTGTAGCGCAGACGATCTGCAGGATCGGGGAAGTGCTTGCGAATCACTTTCTTGCCTTCCCAGTAGGTCCAGGCCGAAAGAACATCCTCTACCGGCAGTAACAGCTGCTTGGCAATGTCTTCATTGCTCATGGACACGCATATGTTGGCATACATCAGCGCAAATAAATAGACCCTGACATAATCGCCGGGGGCATCAGGAATGAATTCATTGATGAATACATTTTCAACTGCTGTGTCGTGAAGATAATAGTTGCATATTTTTTCCCGTTTAAATACCATATTCTCCTGCTCGTCGCCTGTTGCGACCCATCTTTCATTCATCGATTATAGCATTCAAGGCTTGGATCAAATCTTCCAAAGCCACGCCGTGGCCTTTGGCTGCCTCTTCCAGGGTTTCGCTCTGAGCTCCAGAACAGTTCTGACAATCCAAACCATAGGAAGTGAGTATCCCGGCAATCCGGTCATCCATGTCCAGAATCTCATTCATGCTCATCTGCTTTGTAATCATCTTGTACCTCCTTTAAAAGGGCTCGGTTAAATGACTTGTATCCACAAACCGTGTATACTTGCCCAGCCAGGTGACTTCTACCACACCGGTGGGGCCGCTCCGTTGCTTGGCAATATTTATTTCACATATATTGGGCTTATCCGTGTCAGGATTATAGTATTCGTCCCGATAGAGAAACATTACGATATCCGCATCCTGCTCGATTGATCCGGATTCCCGCAGGTCGGATAGAATCGGTCTGTGGTCGGTTCTCTGTTCCGGGGCACGAGATAGCTGCGAAAGTACAATCACCGGGCACTCCATCTCTCTTGCGAGCTGCTTCAAATATCTGGACAAGGCCGTGATTTCCTGCTGTCTGCTCTCCGATCTACCCTCGACAGACATGAGTTGAAGGTAGTCGATGACAATGAGATCCAGGCCCTTCTCCGCCTTGAGACGGCGGCATTTGTTTTTGATTTCAAGAACGGTGACACCGGGGGTGTCATCTATGTAAATCTTCGCCTCAGACAGCTTGTCAATGGCCTGATACAACTGATCCCAATCGGTGCGTTCCAAACTTCCTGTCTTGAGTTTCTGCATGTCCACCCGGGCTTCCATGGCAAGGAGCCGCTGGCCCAGCTGTTCTTTGGCCATCTCCAGGCTGAAGATCAGGACGCTGGCCTTTCCT
>CAYLVS010000016.1:4259-14962 GCA_964387185.1 uncultured Oscillospiraceae bacterium
AGGCGGTTTTCCCCATGCTGGGTCTGGCGGCCAATATGACCAGATCCGACTTCTGCAAACCGGAGGTTTTCTTATCAAGACCGCTAAAGCCGGTGGTCAGGCCCGTGAGCCCACCATCAAGCTTGGCTACTTCGTCGATTCGGTTGAGGTTGGTATAGAGCACGTCTTTTAGGGCTTCGAAGTCTCTCTTTTGCCGAGACTGGGCAATTTCGAAAACTGCCTGTTCCGCGTGGTCCAGCACCGCTTCCGGCTCCGTTTTTTCCCGGTAGGCCTTTTCCATTATATCGGAAGATGCCGCAATTAGGCGTCTCAACACCGATTTTTCACCGATGATTTTAGCGTACTGGGCTGCGTTAGAGGTAGACGGTACCGTGGTGGACAGCTGGGCAACATAACTTCTGCCGCCGACCATTTCCAACGTGTTCCTTTTTTTGAGCTCTTCGGAGACCGTCAGCATATCCACGGACTCACCCTTTCGATACAGGGCAATGATGGCCTCATAGATCTCCTGGTGCATCTCGCTGTAGAAGTCTTCCGCATTCAGAATCTCCAGCACCTCGTAAAGGGCTTCTTTGTCCAAAATAACTGATCCTAATACGGATTTTTCCGCTTCGTCGCTGTGGGGTGGGATCCGTTCTATCTGACTCATATCTATTTCCTCATCGGCCTAGCAACAGCTAAAAAGTCTACATGTGCTTGCCGCTAAACTTCAACAATTACTCTAAGCTTTGCCGTGACGTTCGTGAAGAGCTTGATCTCTACTGCGTGTTCTCCCGTCTGTTTGATAGGACTTTCAAGGACGAGTTTCTTCTTGTCGACCTCGATTCCATGCTGCTCTTGCAACGCATCTGCTATATCCTTCGCTGTTATGGATCCGAAGAGCCTTCCGCCTTCTCCGCCCTTGGTCTTAATGGTGACTCTGAGCATGGCGATTTTCTTTTCCAGAGCCTGAGCCGACTCTAGGTTTTCTGCTTTTATAGCAGCATTTGTTTCTCTTATTCTTTCCAGTTCCTTGATATTGGCCGGGGTAGCTTCCTTGACTAAGCCTTTGGGCATCAGGAAGTTTCTTGCATAGCCGTCACTGACATTGGCCACATCGCCGGCCTTGCCGATATTTTTTACATCCTGGAGCAGTATTACTTTCATTTTTATCGCCCTCCATTTCTATCGATCATGCGGATCAATTCCTTTAATTCATCTACCGTGTCTTCCAAAGACAGCTTCGTTTGGGTTCCGGCGGTGGTTAAATGTCCGCCTCCACCCATTTTTTCCATAATGGTCTGCACGTTGATTTCACCCAGGGACCTTGCGCTGACTATCGTTTGACCTGTATGGCTTACCCCGGCCACAAAGCTGGCGCGAATGCCCTGTATGTTCAGAAGCTCGTCTGCTGCCTGTGAAATGAGAACCTGAAGGTTTTCATGCCGGCCTTCGCAAATGGAAAGAGCGATGCCGTCTGCTATGATTTCTGCGTCGGCAATAATCGTTGCTTTCAGTTTAAACGAATCCATATCCGTTTGGAAGAACTGCCTCACATTTGCAGTATCTGCGCCGTTTCTCCTGAGCCAGGAAGCGGCCTCAAAGGTCCGGACTCCGGTCTTAATGGAAAAGTTTTTGGTATCCACTGCGATGCCGGCCAGGAGAGCTTCAGCTTCCAGTTTTTCAATGTTTTTCTTTCCATCCGTCGCATACTGCAGGATTTCGGCTACCAGTTCAGAGGTAGAGGATGCGTAGGATTCCATGTATGTGAGGGTGGCATTGTCGATGCTGTCCTCGGCTTTCCTGTGGTGGTCGATGACAACGATTTTGTCTGTCATGGTGAGTAATTCAGGCACATCCAGCAAAGATGGCCTGTGGGTGTCCACAATGACGAGCAAGGTGTCCTTATCTACCAGTCCCCTGGCATCTTCCGGACTGATAAAGCGATGCTGCCCGGACTCCAAAGCGTTGGAGTACACCTTTCCGATTGCGGTGTTGTGGCCTTTTATGACGATGGCGCCTTCCTTGTTGCGGTTGTTGACGATGCGGCTGATTCCAAGTGCAGATCCAAAACTGTCCATATCGGGATTTCTGTGACCCATGATAATGACCCTTCCGGATTGATCGATCATTTGGCGCAGAGCATGAGCCATGATTCTGGATTTGCCTTTGTTGCGCTTCTCTACCGTTTGAAGCTTGCCACCGAAGTACTCCACTCGGCTTTTCCGCTTCACTACCGCTTGATCGCCTCCTCTTCCGAGAGCGAGATCCAAGGCCGCAAGTGCGTATTCCTCCAATTCCGCTAAGGTCTTGCCGCCGACACCAATGCCGATGGACAGAGAGGGTGGAAAATCTCCTTCCGTCTCTACGGATCTTACCTCATCCAAGATAGCAAATTTTGCAACTTCTATCTGTTCTATGTATTTTTGTTCAAAGACTATGAAGTATTTACCTGTCTTGTAGCGCACCATGGTCGCGCTCATTCTGCCCACCCACTGACGAATGATGACTTCGATTTGAGCAGTCAGCATTCCTTTTTTTTCATCGGAGGCTGCGGCGAGCAATTCGTCGTAGTTATCAATGTTGATATAGGCATAGCAAATTTTTTCGTCGTTGTAGAGGTTTTTCAAATTCTCAACGTTCGTGACATCCTGCCAGTAGAGCATAATGTTGCTGCTCTTTTTTTCATCCATGGCGGAGGGGATGATACGATAGACCTTTTCTCTGCGGGTTGAGAGGATATGTCTCTCGTTGGCCTTTCCGCCGGCCAGATCCGCATACCGGAGTCCCGACAATTCTACGATAGAGGAGTTTAGCATCTCCGCGTCTTCAAAGATTTCCTGGAATCTGTCGTTGAACCAAAGCAGGTTTTCCTGAGAGTCTATCATGCATAGAGGAAATGGATTCTTGTAGACGAAATGGCGGATCGTATCCTCCAGATTGTCTGTCACTGCCTTTGCGTACTCCTCAAAGATGTCCGTGCGTTTGTCCGTCATCCTGCGGTAGTAAAACACCAGGGCTATGTTAACCAACAGGGCGCCTATGCCTACATAGACGTTGAAATATAAGAGGCCCAAAGCAAAGAGGAACAGGGTTATCGTTCCTGCTTTCAGATAGGGGCCCACTAAATTTTTTATGAATTTACTGGCCATATTAGAGAATCTCGCTTTTCTTTCCGTGTCCGTAAGTCACGATTGTATAAGCTATGTTCGAATTTTGATTATACCACAGCGCCCCAAAATCATCAAGTGCCCCCACGTCGGGGCAAACTCCGCTTAAATCAAAACACCTTTTGCACCCTTGGTTGATTTTGTCATAAAAAGAACCCCTGCTGGTTGCAAGGGTTCTGGTTTAATTAGTCTGCTGCGTAGGGGAGGAGGGCAACGATTCTTGCTCTCTTGATGGCTGATGTTACTGCTCTCTGGTGAACAGCACAGCTTCCTGTAATCCTCTTGGGCAGTATCTTTCCTCTGTCCGTCACATATTTTCTCAGCTTGTCAACATCTTTGTAATCGATGACTTCTGTTTTATCTGCGCAGAACTGGCATACTTTTTTTCTTCTCATGCCGCGTCTTTTATCAAACATTTTGTTTTATCTCCTTTCTAGAACGGGATGTCGTCGTCGTCCTCTTCCAGAGCCTGAAAACCTTCGGGAACTTGGGGTGTTGCTCTCCGGCCCGAATCAGATGATGCCGGTTTGTCGCCCCATTCCAAAAATTCCACTCTGTCAGCGTAGACGTCTGTAGTATAGCGTGTTTCTCCGCTCTGTGTCTTATAGCTTCCGGTCTGAATTCTTCCCTGAACGCCCACCAGGCGCCCCTTGACTAAAAACCTTTCGCAAAGTTCCGCGGTCTTTCCAAAGGCAACGACACGAATGAAATCCGCCGTCTTTTCCTTGGCCATGGGCCTGTCTACCGCAAGGGTAAAGTTTGCAACGGCTGTTTCGCTTTGAGGGATGTATTTGATCTCCGGATCCCTGGTCAGACGACCAATCAGTACTACGTTGTTCATCCTGTTTCTCCTTGCTCATCTCATACCAATAACTACAAGTGATATCAATCCTTGTGTGCGGTGTGCGATTACTATTTTTCGTCTTTGTTAATTATGATGTGTCTGATGATGCTATCAGAAATCTTGAGTCTTCTGTCGAGTTCTTTGGGGAGATCAGGATTTGCCTTAAACTCGATTACTACATAATATCCATCGTTCTTCTTTTCGATGGGATATGCGAGTTTTCTCATTCCCCAAACGTTTACTTTTCCGACTTCACCACCGGCAGAGATCACTTCTTTGACCATCTCTACTGCGGCTTCTTTCTTGTCGTCTTCTAAAGCAGCCTCGATTATGAACATGACTTCATAGTTGTTCATTTTTTCACCTCCTCGTGGACTAAAATGGCCTTGATTTCCAAGGCAAGGAGCATGATTCCATTATAATAGTGTGCTGTCATCCGTACACTAGCTGAATTCAATGCCTAATCAGTATACCATACAAAATCCGCTTTGCAATAAAAATCTTTCATACCTATACGGTTCCGGTGATTCGATTCAGTTCTTTGCGTACGATATCCTCCACCCGCCCCGCCAGGTCTGAGGCCTCCTTCCGTGGCATATCTTTAGTCTCAATGGCGGGATGAATGATGAAGTCCACCCTTGCAGGGCTCACATATCCCTTCTCTTCAAAGCCTTGGTAGGTGCCGTTCAAGGTAATGGGGACCACAGGGACTCCGGCCTTCGTTGCCAGCCTGAGGCTACCCTTCTTGAATTCTTTCATTTCTGCACCTCTGCCCCGCGTTCCTTCCGGGAAAATCACGAGTGAGTAGCCTTGCTTCAGTAGCTCGACGCCCTCTTCAATGGCTCTGAGCGATGCCCTGGCATCGTCCCTCTTTATGAAAACGCTCCGAATGGCGGCGATCCAGGATCCAAAGCCGGGGACCTTTCCCAAGCTGTCCTTTGCCACGAATCCGAACTGCCTATCCTGTACGGCAGCAAAATAGACGGGAATATCCCAATAACTCTGATGATTTGATACAAAGACGACCGGCCCTTCCGGTAAGGGCTCTGCAAGGCGTACGTTTAGTGTGATGCCGGCTTTTTTCACGAGAGCCTGCCCCCAGGCATCCTCGGCTTTGCGAATTTCAGCACGCTCCATCTCTGCGTTGCCCTCTTCCCTGTACTTTTTTATATTTTTTTTGATTGGCTCAATTGTCCTTAAAAACCAGTAAAACCAAAGAACAAACGGAATATTTCTAAAGATCTTCATAGCGCCTCCAGTGGTAGAATTTACGAAATTATACCATGGGATAAACCTGGTGTCCATCGATCTACCGGGCTGTTTTTGTTGCAGTTGTCAGCATGTTGTAATATAATTATATGTGTTACTTATTCTGTATTTATGTGTTATTCGTACGAGATTAGTATTAATGGAGAAGAGTTATGCAAAAACCAGCACTTGTTATCATGGCAGCCGGCATCGGCAGTCGCTTCGGCGGGCTGAAACAGCTTGCCCCCGTAGGAAAAAACGGTGAGCCTATTCTTAAATTTTCCCTTTACGATGCTATAGAGGCAGGATTTGAAAAAGTGGTCTTCATCATTAAGAAAGAGATTGATGCGGATTTCCGCGCTTTGATCGGAGATAAGGTTCGAGAACAGGTGAAAGTGGAATTTGTCTATCAGGAGTTAGATATACTTCCGCCCGATTTTTCCATTCCCGAAGGCAGGGTCAAGCCCTGGGGCACCGGACATGCTGTGCTTTGCGCAAAGGATGTATTGGACGGTCCCTTTGCCGTTATAAATGCCGATGACTATTATGGAAAAGATGCATTTCGGGTCATTTACAATCACTTACTGACGCAGCGGGATGATGAGCTGTATCGCTTCTCCATGGTAGGTTACCTGATTGAAAACACCTTGACGGAAAATGGACATGTGGCCAGAGGCGTGTGCCAAACTGACAAGGGCTTTCTGACATCCGTGGATGAACGGCTCCGAATTGAAATACATGGCGACGCAATCGAGTATACGGAAGATGATGGCGAAACCTGGACGGGTATCGAGCCCGGCACCGTTGTTTCCATGAATCTTTGGGGCTTTTCCCAAGGCTTTCTCGGGGAGCTGGAGAAGGGTTTTCCTCTCTTTTTGAAAACGGCCTTCGGGGAAAACCCCATTAAAGGGGAATATCTCCTGCCACAAATTGTCAATGAACTGCTGAGTGAAGGCAGTGCTTCTGTTGAGGTTCTGCACTCCCGGGATAAGTGGTACGGTGTAACATACAAAGAGGATTTGCCTGTTGTGGCATCCGCCATTCAGTCTATGCAAGAGAAGGGCCTGTATCCCGAACTTCTTTTTTCATAAATATTATTAAGAGGAAGGTACTTCAATGAAATTAATTCGAACACAGGATTATCAGGACATGAGCCGTAAAGCAGCCAATATCATCGCGGCTCAAGTAATTCAAAAGGAAGATAGCGTGCTGGGCCTGGCCACGGGTTCCACTATGTTGGGGCTATACAAGGAATTGACCGATCGCTACCGCGGAGGAGATTTGGATTTTTCCGAAATCAAAACGGTGAACCTAGATGAATATCTCGGTCTCCACCCATCGAATCCACAGAGTTATCGCCACTACATGGATGAAAATCTGTTTTCGCATATCAATATACCTGTTGAAAACACCTACTTACCCAGCGGGATGACGGATGATACGGACGAGGAATGTGGCGCTTACGACATTCTGATTGAATCCCTGGGCGACATCGATCTGCAGCTTTTGGGTCTTGGCCTAGACGGCCATATTGGGTTTAATGAGCCCGGCGATGCCTTTATTAAGGAGAGCCACTGTATTTTGCTTTATGCCAGCACGATCAAGGCCAATGCGCGGTTCTTCGAGCACGAGGATGAAGTTCCCAGACATGCCCTCACCATGGGAATGGGGGCTATAATGAAAGCAAAGAGAGTGTTGCTCTGTGTGAATGGCAAAGCCAAGGCGCCTATTTTGAAGAAAGTTTTGTACGGTCCTATCACACCAAGGGTGCCAGGCTCCATTCTGCAGCTCCATCCCAACCTAATCGTTGTGGCAGACGAAGAAGCGCTATCCGAAATCTAAAAAAACAGCCACAGGACAGACGGCAGACAGCAGCCACGGGGACAGACACTTTGGTTGAGAAATTAACCAAAGCGTCTATCCCCGTGGCTGCATATTAATTAACAGAATTCGTTCAGGATTGCGGCTATTCCCGCTCTTGTGTTGATTTCAAAAGCGGTATTCGGCTGTTCTTCCCGGCAATATGGTTCCCACCACCTCTTCTTTTGAGCTTCTATGATGTCTTCGATGGAAGCTCCTTTTTTGTGAAGCAATAAGGTTATGTCTTTGAATTCATCAACTGCAGATTTGCACTGATCCCAGTATTTCGGCACGGCTTCCTCTTCTACCAACAGGTAATGGGGAGAATAAATATGCTTTGCTTTCTGTGCTCTTAAGGTTTCGATGGAGTCCACTACGTCCTTGTAACTCGTTAAAAGAGAGGGGATCACCTCTCCGTTCCCCGCATAGACACCCGTGCTCTCACTGGACAGTAATATGCTGCCCTCTCCGATAAAAAAGGATAAAGAGCAATTGGTGTGGCCTTTTGTCTCGTATATTTGAATCCTTCGATCTCCTAAATCAATTACATCCCCATTCCCCATCACTCTGTCAATCTTCAGGTCTGTATCGAAATAGTCCGGTTGTAAATCATAGGTTCCCAAGTACTCTTTTGCTGCATTTTTTGCAAGCCTCCGAATCGCCTTCAATGCCCCCGGGCGTTCCAGCACGTCTTTGCCGTGAGCGGCACCGATTACCGTCATTCCGGGCCATTCCTGCCTCAAATATGGCACGCCTCCCAGGTGATCGTAATGGGTGTGGGAAAGAAGGACAAAGTCTAGGGGCTTTCCCTGCAATACTTCTTTAATGTTATTCACTAAACCGGTGGCGCAGTAGGCCATACCCGCATCGTAAAGAGCAGTTCTTTCAGATCCCTTTATCAATAGAACCTCTCCGCCGGCTCCTCCTGTAACTCTTTGTATATCAACAGTCATAAACTATAAGTCTCCTATTATATTGTATATCGGTGCGCCGGGGCTGCATGGCAAGCAAGTGCCATCTGACATGGCTTCCCTCTCTGCTCTGCTGTTAGTAGTAGTTCACAAATCAAGGACTCTTAAATTTTATGAACTAGTTCGGGGTTAATTTTACCTCGAAATCCTCTATTATAGTTCTCTTTTTTTTCTTCTTTAGAAAAGATGAACTATGTTTTGAGAAAATGTAGTTCATTATTTCAGTAATTTTAGATTTGTATACTATTTTCGCTATTAAGGATAGCTTTTGACCTTGCGAAAAGCAATTTATAGTTCACATATTATGGGGTTTTGCAGTATGTGAACTACCCTTCTTGTGCAGCAGGATATCGGGGGGCGCAAATTTTATCTCAATAAGGCGGCGCCTATAATTCCCGCTTCGCTTCCCAGTTCTGCCTTTACAATCTTGTAGGGGTAATGAAAGAAGGACTTTTCCTTTACTTTTTGGCGCAGAGGTTCCAGAAGAAACTCCCCGGCGTGGCTTACGCCTCCGCCTAGAACCATTACCTCGGGGTCCAACAACACAGCATAGGATGCTAAAGCCGTGCTCAATTGGTCCACATAGCGCCGGAAAATTTCAGCTGCCGCAAGATCACCTGCTTTTGCAGAGTCTATGACGAACTTGGCGTCAGCGAACTCCGATATTTCCTTTTTACCTTGTTCTGCCAGCCACGTTGCCGAGCACAGGGTTTCCACGCAGCCCTTGTTTCCGCAAGTGCATAGAGGTCCGTTCCTATCGATGCACATATGTCCCAGCTCCACTCCATGCCCCAGGCCGCCTTCAAAAACCTCACCACACTGTATGAGGCCTCCGCCTACTCCGGTTCCCAAAGTTAATAAAATCCCGGTACGGCAGTCCCGCAGCGCGCCCATTCGAAACTCCGCCAGGGTAGCTGCGTTGGCATCGTTGATCAAAAAAACAGGAGTCGCCGGAAATCGGTCTCCGACGGCCGCCTTGATCGGTACATTATAAAATCCCAGATTATGTGCACTGATAATCGTACCCGCCGGCCCGTCAATACTTCCGGGCACTGCAATTCCTATGGATGCCGGCTCATTAGTTGTGGCGTCGGCCTCCTGCAGAAGCTCGTGGACCAGACTTTCCATAATCCTGATGACCTCCAAATAGGAACTTCCCTTTGGAAAGGGTCTTCTCCGCCTGGCTACAACTTGATTTGCTTCATCCACTGCTCCCACATCGATATTGGTTCCACCGATATCAAAACCAATCCGTAGCATTTTATATCCCTCTCGAACGGAAGCAAGGGGACGGTTCTTTTGCTTCCTTAACTACAAATGCACTTGTTTAAGGAAGCAAAAGAACCGTCCCCTTGCTTCCGTTATCTGGTTTTTAGTTTTTCCACGGCTTGAACAATATTTTTTGCCTTGAGATTGTAGGCTGCCAGCAGTTCGTCCGGCTTTCCGGACTGGCCGAAAATGTCCTGTATTCCTACGAATTCCATGGGGATAGGTTGATTTTTAACCACAACTTCCGCAACAGCGCCGCCAAGGCCTCCCAGCACTGTATGCTCTTCTGCGGTGACAATACCCTTCGTTTCTTTGGCTGCCTTTATAATTGCTTCTTCATCAATGGGCTTAATGGTGTGCATATCCAAAACACGAACAGACAGCCCCTGGTCTGCTAAGGTATCCGCTGCAACCAGGGCTTCGTTGACCATGATGCCTGTGGCGATAATGGTATAGTCGGATCCTTCACGCAGCGTAACTGCTTTTCCAATCTCAAATTGAGCATCTTCCGCGTATAAAATGGGCACCGCAGCCCTTCCCAGCCTAACATAGACAGGACCGTGCATTGCGGCCACTTTTTCAATCAATTTGCCGGCAGACATCCCATCGGAAGGGTTTACCACCGTCATTCCGGGAATGGAGCGCATCAGAGCCATATCCTCGATGGCCTGGTGGCTGCCTCCGTCCTCGCCTACCGTTACCCCTGCATGGGTGGCGCATATCTTAACATTTGCGTGGGTGTAGCCGATGCTGTTTCGGATGATCTCAAAGGCTCTCCCCGCTGCAAACATAGCAAAGGTACTGGCAAACACCGTTTTTCCGGAGATTGCCATTCCGGCAGCTATGCCGTAAAGGTTCTGCTCCGCAATACCAACATTAAAAAAACGTTCCGGAAACTCTTTTGCAAACACCTTTGTCATAGTAGAACCGGAAAGGTCCGCATCCAGTACAACGATGTTATCATTCTCTGCGCCCAGGGCTGCCAGAGTGTTGCCGTATGCCTGCCTTGTCGCCATTTTCTCAGCCATTACCACTCACCTCCCAGTTCGTCTATCGCTTTTTTGTACTGCTCCTCATTGGGAGCTTTGCCATGCCAACCATACTCATTTTCCATAAAGGAGACGCCCTTGCCTTTTGCTGTCTTGGCAATGATGGCAAAAGGTTTATTCTTGCATGTTCTGGCTTCGGAAAATGCCTTATCAATGGCTACAAGGTCGTGGCCGTCAATGGTTGTCGTCTCCCAGCAGAAACCTTTTAGTTTTTCGTCAATGGGAGTGACGCACATAATATCTTCGTTTTTTCCATCGATCTGAAGTCCGTTCCAATCGATAATAATGGTCAGGTTGTCCAGTTTGAAATGAG
>CAYLVS010000017.1:0-14305 GCA_964387185.1 uncultured Oscillospiraceae bacterium
AGTTGTTTACTTGCGTTTTCAACCGTTCAAAGGTCTTGCGGATAGGAGGCAGGAACAGTATTACCAGGGTCACCACCGCCTCTGCCCCGATGTAGGTGAGGTTGTAATATAGAGACCAGGTAAATGCATTGAAGCCTTCCGGCGCGTACTCTCCGAAGAAGATTACTCCAGACAGGAAGGTGCACAGGTAGCGGCAGAAGGCGCCGAAAAGGTACCCGGTAATCAGACTGTGTTTTCCTTTATGGAAAAAGCCGGCAAAGCCTAAGGCTCCCACAGCCAGCGGATAGTCCAGTAGGAGCTGGATGGGATGGATCACATAAGGATTGAAGATCAATTCCACCAAGCCTGCACACATACCGGCCATGATTCCGCGGCGGATGCCCAGCAGATAGCTGCAGCCCGTTATGGCAAGCATGCTGAAAGCGGTTATGGATCCGCCCTGGGGCATCCGGAATATTGTGATCTGATTTAACGCCAAGTAAAGAGCCACAAATATGGCCGACAGTACCAACGCTTTTGTATCCGTCTTTTTGTTTTTACCCGAGATCAGGATGGCACCAAAAAGTGCCACAATGACACAGACTGTGACAATCTGTCCTGAAGTTGATTCAAAGAATCCCTGAAGCTGTTCTGATGACATAAAAAATCCTCCTTTGACAACTAGGAGGGGAGTGGCTGATCCAAATTATGAAAATCATCTTTGGACTTGCTTCCCTACGCCGGTATTACCCGGATCAGGTAGTGAGGGTGTGCGTTCTTCTCGACCGCACTCTCAGCAGATGCTCCCCTAGCATGTTAATTACGAAGCGCAGTGTTGCGACTCGATGATAAATACAATACACTATGATATTCCCTTCGTCAAACATATTTATTATTTTATGCATCTTAATAAATGAATACAATAACAAAAATGGAATAAGAAATAACATTATCCCTTTAGGTTCCACTTGAATATTTAGGGTATAAATTATATACTGGAATAGGAGGTGATGTACTTGGAAAAAAGGATTCAAGCGCTTCTGGAGGAAAAGGTCAACCCTCTGCTGGCCAACCATTTTGGAGCGGCAACTCTTACGGGATTTGAGAATAATGTCGCAAGAGTGAGACTGACAGGAGCTTGTGGAAGTTGCCCCTCGGCGCAATATACACTGGAAGATGTAGTCAAGAACATCTTGATGGAAGCCCTTCCGGAATTGGACGACGTAGTTCTGGACACTTCTGTCAGCGATGACTTGATTGACATGGCTAAGAAGATTTTACGCAAGGAACTATAATGTAACGCTTACAATCTTATGGCATAGAAATTGCATAAGATTATAAGCGTAAATGATTTGCTGCTGTTATTGTTATTAAAAAAGAAAAGGAGTGGATGATATGTTGATGACAGGAGCTCAATATATTGAGAGTTTGAGAAAGCTTAACACAAGAGTGTATATGTTTGGTGAAAAGGTGGACAACTGGATTGACCATCCCATTATCCGTCCTTCCATCAATTCTGTAAAGATGACTTACGATTTGGCTCACGATCCTGAGTATGCGGATCTCATGACAGTCAAGTCCGACATCAGCGGAGAGGTAGTCAATCGCTTTAACCATCTGCATCAAAGCACCGATGATCTGCGGAAAAAGGTTAAGATGCAGAGACTTTTGGGACAGAAGACAGCTTCCTGTTTCCAGAGATGTGTAGGTATGGATGCCTTCAACTCTGAATTCTCCACTACATATGAGATTGACAAGAAATACGGAACAGAATACCACAAGAGATTTGTAGACTACCTGAAGTTCGTTCAGGACAATGATTTGATCGTTGATGGTGCTATGACCGATCCCAAAGGTGACAGATCCAAGTCTCCGGGACAGCAGGAAGATCCGGATCTCTACGTTCGCATCGTAGAGAAGAGAGAAGACGGTATCGTAGTCAGAGGAGCGAAAGCCCACCAGACAGGCTCCATCAACTCTCACGAGCATCTGATCATGCCTACTATATCACTTACCGAAGCGGATAAGGCCTATGCGGTATCCTTCGCAGTGCCCTCCGATGTGGATGGCTTGTACATGATCTACGGCAGACAGTCCTGCGACACCAGAAAACTGGAAGAAGGCGCGGACATCGATCTGGGCAACAAGGAATTTGGCGGCCAGGAAGCTCTCGTCGTATTCGATGACGTATTTGTTCCCTGGGACAGAGTCTTCATGTGTGAGGAATGGGATTTCGCAGGTATGCTGGTAGAGAGATTCGCCGGTTACCACAGACAGAGCTACGGCGGCTGCAAAGTCGGCGTAGGCGACGTCATCATCGGCGCTGCCGCTTTGGCTGCTGACTATAACGGTGCTAACAAAGCATCTCACATCAAGGATAAGCTCATTGAAATGACACACCTCAACGAAACTCTGTACTGCTGTGGTATCGCGTGCTCTGCAGAGGGTTATCCCACAGAAGCAGGCAACTATCAGATCGATATGCTTCTGGCCAACGTCTGCAAGCAGAACGTTACCAGATTCCCATATGAGATCGTCAGACTGGCTGAAGACATTGCAGGTGGCGTTATGGTTACCATGCCTTCTGAAAAGGACTTCAAGTCCGATTTGAAGGTCGGAAAGAACGGAGAGACCATCGGAGAGATTTGCAACAAGTACTTCAAGGGATCCCCAGTGACTTCCACGGAAAACAGAATGCGCATTCTCCGCTTCATCGAGAACGTAGCTCTGGGAACCGCTGCTGTAGGTTACAGGACCGAATCCATGCACGGAGCCGGCTCTCCTCAGGCACAGAGAATCATGATTGCAAGACAAGGAAACATCGAAGCAAAGAAGGAACTTGCCAAGACCATTGCAGGCATCAAATAAGTTAGAGTTATCATGTAAGGACGGTTCCTTCAGGAACCGTCCTTCTAAACATTGGAGAGAGTGTTAATGTTATGTGGAGTTAAATTTTGCGGAGGCTGCAATCCAAGATTTGAAAGAGGGAAAGCCCTGGAAGAATTAAAAAGGTATTTCGCAGACCGCATTGAATTTGCTCATGCACAGGAAGGAACTGTATACGACATACTGTTAGTCATCGGAGGCTGCACGAATTGCTGCGCATCCTACTGTGAGTATGAGACAAGACAAGGAAACATCAAGCTATGGGATGGTCGTCATGTGGAACGCATTATTGACGAACTTGAACAAATGCTGAGAAAATACAATAAATGAGGAGGTATTATTTTGAGCTGGAAGGATGATTACAAGAGGAAGCTATGTACCCCGGAGGAAGCAGTTAAACGTATTAAAAATGGAGACACGGTTGTTTTGGCCCACTGTGTGGGTGAGCCCACTGCGCTGGTCGAGGCCATGATCAAAAATGCCGATCAGTATGAAGATGTGGAAATCAAGCACATGGTCAGCTTGGGAAGCGGTGGTTATACCACGGAGGGTATGGAAAAACATTTCCGCGCCAATCCCATGTTTGTCAGCGGCAATGTAAGGAGTTGCATCGAAGCAGGCAGAGGAGATTTTACGCCGGCTTTCTTTCATGAAGTACCCAAATTAATCCGTGAAGGAAAACTGAAATGCGATGTGGCAATGGCTCAGGTAACCCCCCCGGATGAAAACGGCTACTGCAGCTTGGGAACCTCCGTAGACTATACTTGGCAGGCGATCAAAACAGCAAAAACCGTATTGATTCAAGTCAACGATCAATTGCCCAGGACCTTTGGTGACCGGGTACACGTGGATGATTTTGACTGTATCGTTGAGGTGTCCACCCCATTGAGCGAGACCAAACCCCCTAAGATTACAGAGGTAGAAGAGAAAATCGGAAGCTACTGTGCATCTTTGATAGAAGATGGTTCGACTCTACAATTAGGAATTGGCGGCATTCCCGACGCTGTCATGCTCTTCCTTGACGACAAGAAAGACTTGGGAATTCACTCGGAAATGATCTCCGACGGAACGCTGGCCCTCTATGAAAAAGGAGTCATTACCGGCAAATACAAGAACTTTGATCAGGGTAAGATGACGGTAACCTTCCTCATGGGCAGCAAAAAGCTCTATGACTTTGTTAATGAGAACCCTGCAGTTGAGCTCAGGCCTGTAGACTACACCAATCATCCTGCTGTAATCATGAAGCAGCACAAAATGATTTCGATCAACTCTGCGATACAGGTAGATCTTCAAGGCCAGGTAGTGGCGGAAGCTATGGGACTTCGTCAGTTCTCCGGCGTTGGAGGCCAGGTAGACTTTGTACGCGGCGTCGCAATGGGTGAGGATGGAAAAGCCATTATTGCCATGCCTTCTGTAACAATTAAGAAGGATGGCACAATGATATCGAAGATTGTTGCTTTTGTGGATCACGGAGCACCGATCACCACTTCCAGAAACGATGTGGATTATATTATTACAGAGTACGGCATTGCTCCTTTGAAAGGTAAGTCTCTGAGAGAGAGAGCAAGGAACCTTATCAACATAGCGCACCCCAGCGTGAGAGATGAGTTGGCTCAAGAATTTGAACGCCGATTCACTGAAAAATATTAAGGAGGTAGAGAGATGCTAGCATTGAGAGTTGTACCCAAGGTGTATTATTTCGACACGTTTAAGGAATTTAACGACGAGTTCAGCATCGGAAAGAACGACCTGGTTCTGACCAATGAATGGCTCTACACGCCGTACATGAAGCCCCTTGGCATTGAGACAAATGTAATTTATCAAGAGAAGTTTGGCGCCGGTGAACCATCCGATGAGATGATTGACGCAATCGCTGCAGAAATGAAAAAATATGAATTTGACCGCATCGTAGCTTTTGGTGGCGGCACTATCGTTGACATCTGTAAAGTGCTTGCATTGGATGTTCCCGAGAAATCCGTAGACCTCTTTACCGGGGCTGTTGCGCCTGTAAAGAAAAAGAGGCTGGTAGTGGTACCCACAACCTGTGGAACAGGGAGCGAAGTTACAAACGTAGCCATTGCAGAGCTCAAATCTTTGCATACCAAGAAAGGTATTGCAGTAGAAGAAACCTATCCGGATGTTGCTGTTCTCGTACCGGAGACCATAAACGGACTTCCATACAAGTTCTTTGTTACCAGCTCTGTGGACGCATTAATTCACGCCATTGAATCCTATCTCTCTCCGAAGGCTTCTCCCTTTACAGAAATGTATTCTTTAGCTGCCATTGAGATGATCATGGCTGGATATAAGGAAATAGTCGATCATGGAGAGGAGGAGCGCTTCAAGTACTTGAAGGAATTTGTCCTCGCCTCCAACTACGGCGGAATCGCATTCGGAAACGCCGGTTGCGCCGCTGTACACGCCCTGTCCTATTCCATTGGCGGAGCATTCCACGTTCCTCACGGCGAAGCCAACTACCAGTTCTTTACGGAAGTGTTCAAGATGTATATGCGTAAAGATCCTAAGGGCAAGATCGTACAGGCTACAAAGATCTTTGCCGATGCTCTGGGCTGTGACCCGGAAGGCGATGTTTACGGAGAGCTGGAGAACTTCCTCAACAAGCTCATCGCAAAGAAGCCTCTCAGGGAGTATGGAATGGTTGAATCGCAAATCGATGAATTTACAGATATGACCATAGCCAATCAGCAGAGACTCCTGGCAAACAACTACGTTTTTCTGGACAGAGATGAAATCAGAGAGATCTTTGCAAACTTATATTAGTAAAGTTGGACCCAAATTAATAAATTTATCTTTAAAGCCGGACAGGGAACCCTCCTTGCCCGGCTTTTTGCGCACCTATCCACATTTGTGAAGCAAATGTATGGAAGGTGCCATGTCACGTCAACTCGTCCAATTTGCGAAGCAAATTGTTGACGAACTGGTGCACAGAAATCACAAATCTCTGATTTGTAGATTTCTACTGCTGATTCCCCGGCTTTAGCCGGTCGGAATCTACGGCGAAGCACCTACCGTGTTGAAACAGTAATACAGAATTCTATGGCTCTGTTCGGGGAATTCTGTATTGACACACGTGGAAGAACCGCCTATAATTGTATACAAGAATACAATTACTGATAAAAAGCAGAAAGGACATAAAAATGAAGGGCACAATCACTTATAAAATACTAAAAGATCACCTGGTCAGCGGAGAACTGAAATCCGGTGAAGAGATTACGATACGTATCGATCAGACCCTCACCCAGGATTCAACGGGAACCATGGTTTATCTTCAACTTGAAGCAATGGATGTGGACCACATCAAGACAGAATTATCCGTTGCTTACATCGATCATAATACACTCCAGACCGGATTTGAAAATGCAGATGATCATGCTTTTATTGAAAGCGTAGCCAAGCGTCACGGCGTACTATTTTCCAAACCCGGAAATGGAATCTGCCACCAACTTCACTTGGAGAATTACGGAGTACCGGGAAAAACCCTTTTGGGCTCTGACAGCCACACTCCTACAGGGGGAGGATTAGGTATGATGGCCATCGGTGCAGGCGGTCTGGACGTGGCAGTGGCCATGGCCCAGGGAATCTATAGCCTCCAGGTGCCTCTGGTCATAGGTGTAAAGTTGACGGGAAGCCTTCCATCCTGGGTGTCCGCAAAAGATGTAATCCTTCACGTCCTACGAATCCTTACGGTAAAAGGTGGAGTGGGCAAGGTTGTAGAATACTTCGGTGAAGGAGTCGGTACCTTATCGGTTACAGATCGAGCTACCATAACCAATATGGGAGCCGAGCTAGGTGCCACTACATCTATCTTCCCCAGCGATGAGAATACGAAAGCTTATCTGGCATCCCAGGGCAGAGGGGAGGACTATATGTCCCTATCTGCGGATCCGGAGGCGGTATACGATCAAATATTAGAAGTAGATCTTTCGCAATTGGTACCTTTGGCAGCCATGCCTCACAGTCCGGACAATGTAGCGCCTGTGGCGGAGATCGGCCCTATTGGTATACACCAGGTAGCCATTGGAAGCTGCACCAATTCCTCCTATACGGATTTGATGAAAGTGGCTGAAATTCTGAAGGGTAAGAAAGTCCATCCGGATGTGAGCCTGGTCATCTCTCCGGGATCCAGCAGCATTCTTTCCAAGCTGGCTGATAACGGAGCATTGGCACAGATGATAAACGCAGGAGCAAGGGTCATCGAATGCGCATGCGGACCTTGCATCGGAATGGGTCAATCTCCCAGATCCGGTGGGGTGTCTCTCCGGACCTTTAACCGTAATTTCAAGGGGCGGAGCGGTACCGCTGATGCAGATGTCTACTTAGTCAGCCCTGAAACGGCAGCTGTCTCAGCCATTGCAGGAGTTTTAACAGATGGTAGAAAGGCCGGATACGACCTGCCCAAGGCCTTCGAGACGTTCTTTGAAAAGAATGATAATTACATGATCTACCCTGCAGGATGCAACAAGGATAACACACCCTTGGTCATGGGTCCCAATATCAAACCCTTCCCATTGAACCAGCCCATGGCCGACTATATAGAAGGCAGTGTAGTCCTGATCGGCGAGGACAATATCACCACGGATGATATCATGCCGTCCAATGCAAAACTGCTCCCTTACAGATCGAACATTCCCCATCTGTCCAATTTCTGTTTCGCTACTATCGATGAAGGGTTTTCGGCACGGTGTCAGATTGCCGAGGAAGGTGTCATTATTGCCGGAGCAAATTATGGACAGGGGAGTAGCAGGGAGCATGCGGCGCTGGCACCGCTATATCTGGGAATCCGTTTTGTCATTGCCAAATCCTATGCGAGGATCCATAGGGCAAATCTGATCAACAGCGGAATCCTGCCATTGGTCTTTGCCAACCCGGAAGATTACGATGATTTTTCTCTGGGGCAGAGACTGCGCATCGAGAATGCGAAAGTGGAGACCGGAAAGCAGATTATAACAGTTAAGAACCTGGATACCGAAAAAGAATATGAAGCAATCGGCAACTTTACGGCGGAAGAGCATGCGATGCTGTTAGCCGGGGGAAAAATCAACATGATAAAAGAAGCATCAGAGAACAGAGGAGAAAAAGAATGAACAACATCCATGCCTTTGAGCAAATTATAGAGCAACAGCTGGCCCGTATTGAGAGAATTAAGCAAATTCGGACGCCTGTGGACTATGAAAAACTGGAAAAAATCATAATCGGCGTAATTGGTGGGGATGGTATAGGTCCTGCCATTACAGAGCAGGCCGGACGTGTTCTTGAAGAGATACTATCCGAGGAGGTCCGTTCGGGGAAGGTGGAGTTTCGCAGGATTGACGGCTGCACCATCGAAAACCGTGCGGCAGCAGGAAAGGCGATCCCGGAAGATGTACTGGAGGAAATCAAGAAATGCAACGTGCTGTTGAAAGGCCCGACAACCACACCCCGAAAAGGTGATAAATGGGCTAATGTTGAAAGTGCTAATGTTGCCATGCGAAAGGAATTGGATCTTTTCGCCAATGTTCGGCCGGTCAAGGTGCCGGAATTAGGAATAGACTGGACCTTTTTCCGGGAGAACACGGAGTGCCTCTATGCTATGGGAAGCCAGGGTATCAACGTAACGGATGACTTGGCTATAGATTTTCGCGTAATCACCACGCCGGGAACCAAGAGGATCGCCCGCCTTGCTTATGAATACGCACAGAAAAACGATAAAAAACGGGTTACCATCGTCACAAAGGCCAATGTAGTGAAGACAACGGACGGTAAGTTCCTGGATGTATGCAAAGGGGTAGCTGCAGAATACCCTGAAATCGAAACGGATGACTGGTACATCGATATCATGACAGCTAAACTGTTGGATGAGAAGAGAAGAGGGCAGTTCGAAGTGATGATTCTGCCCAACCTATATGGCGACATCCTTACGGATGAAGCTGCGGAGTTACAGGGGGGAGTGGGAACTGCAGGAAGTGCTAACCTTGGGACCCAATATGCGATGTTTGAAGCGATTCACGGATCGGCACCCAGGATGGTTGAAGAGGGCAGGGCGGCTTATGCGGATCCCAGCAGTGTAATACGTGCCGGAGCAATGCTCCTTTCTCACATCGGTTACCAGAACTATGGGGACAAATTAACGGATGCCATCGAGCAGTGTGCCATGAAGGACGGAAAGCCTGTAATCACCGGTCGGCCGGATGGGGCTACCGGAGCGGAATTGGCGGATTCTATTTTGGAGAAAGTGAGAGGGTAGAAGGATGAATAGAGTGGCAACGGGTATTCGCGCCACAGGCCACCCCCTTTCGGGGAATCTTTTTACAGAACTTCAGAGTGATATATTACGAGGCAGGTTGAAACAGGGAGAGAAGCTCTCGGAACAACAAATTTGTGATAAATATGGTCTGTCCCGTACGCCGGTCCGGGAGGCTTTCCGCCAACTGGAACTGGAAGGCTTGATAGAGACGATTCCCAACAGGGGTGCCTTTGTATTGGGACTGTCTCAGAGGGATCTTCAGGACCTCTTCGAGATGCGCAAGGCTTATGAGGTTTTGGCTGTGAAATGGGCGATTGAGCGGATTACTGAGGAGGAACAGGAGAAGCTGGAGGAGGCCTACGAGTTCATGGAATTTTACACTATGAAGGGTGAGGCTGATAAGATGTTGAACATCAATATGCAGTTTCATAATCTGATCTATAGGGCCTCACATAACCGAATTCTTGAACATACTCTTTCCACTTATCAGCTCTATCTGAAGGAAACGGAAAGCAACAGTGCCTATTTGGACGGGCAATTGGAGGAAGTTCTTCTGGAGCATAAGAAGATGTTTGATGCTTTTGTGAGTAAGGATCCGGAAGCAGGGGGCGCTGCAGTGGCTGCCCATCTGGACAATGCCAAAGCCCGATCAAAATAGCATCTCCTGGGAAGCCGACGGACTTTGTTGCCGGCGGTGAGCCCGGACTGTACAAAGAAGTGAAGGGAAGAATTATTGGGAAAAATAGTTCTTCTTTTTCTAATCAATTAAAATATGAACTATAATCACTCTTTGAAGGGACCCACGGCTGCCAAAATAGTTCACAAATCCGAAACAAGATGAAGAAGAAAACTATAAATAGAAAAAATGTAGTTCATTGTTATCCACAAACAAATAAATGTGAACTATAATCACCCTTTGAAGGGCTACACAGCTTCCAAAATAGTTCACAGATGAGAGCAAATCAGAAAAATGAATCTATTAAAAATGAGTTTGTGATTTTGATCGATTGCTCTTGATAACCACTGGGATGTACTATATAATGGGGTACACGCAATAATAATGTCTACATAATGTGGAGGATGATGAATATGAAAACAGTCGTTAAGCGGGACGGATCCGTCGTCAGCTTTAATAGCAGCAAGATTAAAAATGCAGTATTGAACGCAATGCTTGAAACCAAAGAGGGAATCGACGAAAAATTGGCCGGGGATATCGCAGACGCGATTGAAAAGCAGGTTGAACGATCGGTTAGAAAAGTTAACGTGGAGGATATCCAGGACCTCGTAGAAGATTTCCTGATGGCCAGCGAGAGAAAAGATGCAGCAAAAAAATACATCATCTACCGTTATGAGCGGGATAAGACTAGAGATGCCAGAAAGCGCAGAGACGGACGTATTATTTCGGAAGACTTTGTCAGCGTGTATAAGCACAAGCCTTCACCCATGAACCAGCTTGGGAGTTTTGTGTTCTACCGAACTTATTCGAGATGGCTGCCGGAGGAGCTTCGCCGGGAATATTGGTGGGAGACGGTGAGGCGGGCGGTTGAGTATAACTGCAGTCTGGTACCCACTTCCAGAGAAGAAGCAGAAAAATTATATAAAAATGTCTTTGAATTGAAGCAATTCCTTTCAGGCAGGACTCTTTGGGTAGGCAGCACGGATGTGTCGAAATACTATCCCATGTCCAATTTTAACTGCTCTTTTCAGGTGATCGACAGCTTTGCTTCCTTCCGGGATATCTTCTACCTACTTATGGTGGGATCCGGTGTCGGCGTACGCATCCTGAAGTCGGACATCGAAAAACTTCCTATGGCGCGGACGGATATTGAAATCCTACACGAATCCTACACGCCCCTCTTGAAATCCTTGAGGCAGGACAGTACCGCTCTGGAGTTTACTCACAACGATACAATTAAAATTACCATCGGCGACAGCAAGGAAGGCTGGGTCCAGGCTCTGGACTACTTCCTGAAAGTCCATTACAGCACGGAATACCGGAAGATCAAAACCATTATACTGAACTACGACCAGGTCCGGAGCAAGGGTGAAAAGCTAAGAACCTTTGGCGGAACGGCCAGCGGCCATTCCAGCATGAAGAACATGTTTATCAAGATCAGCAAAGTCATTGAAAAAGCTGCCAGCCGCACCACGATTAACAAGGTGAAGCTCCTGCCCATCGACTGCCTTGATATAGCGAATATCATCGGTGAAAATGTGGTGGTGGGAGGGGTCCGGAGGACGGCGGAAATCGTCCTCATCGATCAGGATGATAAGGCATGCATTCAGGCTAAGAGTGAACTCTATAAGAAGGTGGATGAGAAATGGGTCATCGATGCTGAAATTGCCCATAGACAGATGAGCAACAACTCCATTTACTACCGGAATAAGCCTACTCGTGAGCAGCTACATTGGCATATTGAGCAGATGCGCTACTCCGGTGAGCCGGGCTGGGTCAATGAGGAAGCAGGAGCTAAACGGCGCCCCAACTTCAACGGTGTCAACCCCTGTGCAGAGGTTCTTCTTGATTCTAAAGGCATGTGCAATCTTACTACCATCAACGTCATGGCCTTTGTAAAGGATGGGGTGCTGGATCGGGAAGGGCTTATGGAGGCCCAAAAGCTTTCCGTAAGAGCCGCCTACCGCATGACCTGCACTGAGCTGGAGATTCCGGAATGGAATGCTGTGCAACAGCGGGACAAGCTCTTAGGCTGCTCTCTTACCGGTTGGCAGGACATGGTAAATGCCCTGTCTCTTTCCCGTGAACGGCAGGAGGATCTGCTGCGGGAGTTAAGAAGCACTGCAAAGACAGCAGCAACGGAATACGCCAGGGAATTGGGTCAGGGAGAGCCGATTCTTGTAACGACTATTAAGCCGGAAGGTACCGTAAGTTTGCTGCCGGTGGTTTCCAGCGGCGTTCACTTCTCTCACGCACCTTATTTCATACGCCGGATACGAATCAGCAGTGACGATCCGCTGGTTAAGGTCTGTGAAGAGCTGGGTTATCCGGTCTTCCCCGAGGTGGGACAGGATTGGGATAGCTGTGTAACTAAGGTGGTAGAATTCCCGGTAAAGGCGCCGGTAGGCAGGCTCAAAGGAGACATTGCTGCAATTGAGCAGCTGGAAATATATAAGATGTTTATGAGCAATTACGTGGATCACAATTGCTCCGTCACCATCCATGTGAGAGATCATGAATGGGAGGAGGTGGAACAGTGGGTATGGGAGAATTGGGAAGAAACGGTGGCTCTATCCTTCCTGTCCTATGAAGATAGCTTCTATGAGCTTCTTCCCTTTGAAGAAATTTCCGAAGAGGAGTATAATAAAAGAGTAGCTGAGATGAAACCGTTTATCCCTTCCTTAATCTCTAAATATGAGAAAGAGGAAGTGGAGTATGATATAGGCAATGAAGGATGTGAGGGAGGAGTATGTCCGGTCAGATAATTATGACCATCAGCACCCAACCCGGTTGCGGAGGCGTTGAAATCGGCCAGCGTCTCGCACGACGGATGCCTGCGGTCTATGTGGACAAAAAGGCAGTGACTAAAGCTGCACAGGGACTGGATGCAGTCTTGACAAACAGTGATGATGTCAAAACAAAAAGTAAGTTTTGGGAACTGTTAGGGCAAACGCCGATACTGACGAATATGGAATCCTACATTCCCGAAATAAGAAGCGTAGTGAGCGATGCAGAAGTCCATGAAAGAGAAGAAGAGATCCTGCTGAAGTTGGTGGGGAAAAACACTGCTGTCGTTGTCGGCAGGGGAGGCTTCTACCGATTTCGGGAATACCCCCGGTTAATTAAGATCTTTCTTGGAGGAGATTGGCGCTACAGATTTGAGAACTACAAGCGTTTCTATGCGTTAAACGATCACGATGCTGAGGGATTGCTACACACCACGGATCAGGCTACAGAACGGTACATTCACAGAGTTACAGGCAAGGATATGTTGGATATTCGAAACTACGATCTGTCATTCAATGTAAGCCATGTGGATTTTAACTTAGTAGTTGAATTAATCTTAGAGTATGCACACCATCGATTTAAATGAACATGGGGCCGTTGCAAAAAATCACATCACCTTTTGAACGGCCCCATAATTAATTGAAAAATAAGCATTTATGTATCGCGGTTGCAAAGTCATATTGCCCTAGCATTCATTATTCAGCACTCTTTTCAGAGCTCTCTTCAGCACTCTTTTCACGGAATACAGCCTTACTGATACCAAAGCCGACTCCAAGCCCGATACCGACTGCCAATATAATACCTCCGGCTTCTATTGCTGGATTTAACTGCATAAAAATTACAGGAAGTGCAATTGCGCCTATTATTGGAAAAATAGCCTTCTTCATGGTTCGTCACCTCCTTCCTTTTTGATATCTTTAAATAAGAATAAGACACAAAAATGGACAACCATAAAGTTATGGCTATCCACCCTGATAGTCTCATCTCACATAAGAACATCATATCCAAAAGGACGTAGATGACTTACTCCGCAGATATGGCTTTCACTCATACTGCTTTGACCGTAGACATATTTTCTTTTCTTTATTATATTGTACTTCTTAAAAAAAGTAAAGTAAAAATTAGCAGAAAGAAGCGGAAGAACTACCTGCCGCTTCTTTCTTGATCTTGTCTGTCCGATGTTCGATTAGAGATTCGGGGTCTTATGACGCACGGGCTTGCACTTAACAAACTTGCCATCGCCCTTCTTGCCAACGAATTCGCCATCCTTGTAGACCAGCCTGCCTCTGCTGTAAGTGGCAACGGGATAACCCTTAAGCTTGGCGCCTTCCCAGATAGTGTGATCGTAGTCCGAGTGCATATTGTCTACGCTGATCGTGAATTCCTTTTTAGGATCATAGAGAACAATGTCGGCATCTGCTCCGGGAACCAGCATGCCCTTTTGCGGAGCGCATCCGAAGAGCTTGGCAGGATTTGTGCAGCAGAGTTCCACAGCCTTATTGAATGCAATTCTTCCTTTGTTTGCTTCTGAGAGCATATAGGGGAACATGTTTTCAATGCCTGCACAACCGTTGGGGATCTTTGTGAAATCATCCTTGCCCCAATCTTTCTCATAAGACTGGAACGGGCAGTGGTCGGTAGCCATTGTGGTGATATCGCCTCTCTTGATACCTTCCCAGAGAGCATCCTGGCTCGCTTTGCCCTTCATCGGAGGAGAACATACGAAGTTTCGG
>CAYLVS010000018.1:0-14272 GCA_964387185.1 uncultured Oscillospiraceae bacterium
CCCCCCTGCCACCAAACGAAACGTCCCCCCTGCCACCAAACGAAACGTCCCCCTGCCACGTCCCCCCTGCCACCACGTCCCCACTGTCACATTGATAAAATGGGACAAGGTGAAGCACCTTGTCCCACATTAAGGTATTCTAATCGATTTTACTCACTTTCGCAAGTTCTATTTGCTGTAATCGTAGAAGCCCACTCCCGTCTTGCGGCCCAATTTGCCTCCGCGAACCATCTTCTTCAGCAATGGGTGAGGTCTATACTTTGAATCTCCAAACTCGCTGTACAGGACTTCCATGATAGCCAGACATACATCCAATCCTATCAAATCGCCTAATGCCAATGGTCCTATTGGGTGGTTGGCACCCAACTTCATGGCTTCGTCGATATCTTCTGCCTTGGCAACGTCGTCAGCTAAAATACCGATTGCCTCGTTGATCATGGGAACCAGAATCCGGTTGACTACGAATCCCGGTGCTTCCGCTACCTGGACCGGTGTTTTCCCAAGCTTTTCCGTAAGATGTATAATGGTTTCTTTTGTCTCTTCAGAAGTTGCGAGCCCTTTGATAATCTCCACCAGCTTCATCATCGGGACGGGATTGAAGAAATGCATACCGATAATTTTGTCCGGACGGTTGGTCGCTGCCGCAATCTCTGTGATAGAGAGAGAAGAAGTGTTGGTTGCGATGATGGCTTCCGGCTTGCAAAGTGCATCCAGCTCTGCGAAGAGAGCCTTTTTTGCTTCCATATCTTCAGTAGCCGCTTCGATGACCAAGTCAGCATCCTTAATGATGGCAATATCCGTTGAACCCTGAACCCGGCTCATGATGTCAGCCTTCTGCTCGGCAGTGATTTTTTCCTTAGCAATCAGTCTGTCCAAATTCTTCTCTACTGTAGCAATTCCTTTATCTACAGAAGTCTGCCTTCTTGCTCTGAGCACGACTTCGTAGCCGCTCTGCGCTAATACTTGAATGATTCCCGCACCCATGGTGCCTGTTCCTAGTACGCCTATTTTTTTCATAATAACAATCCTCCTTATGCTGTTGTCGGGACACGCCCAAACCATTATACAACGTGGTTTACTGTTTTACTATATACCATTCTCTATTTGCCTTTAAACTCCGGTTTTCTCTTCTCTAAAAATGCGCTCATGCCCTCTTTCTGATCTGCAGTTTCAAAGCACTTTCCAAAGAGTTTCGCCTCAACCTCGATGGCCTGATCCATATCGCTTTGCTCCAGACCATCTACAATGGCCTTCTTGGAATAGGCCACCGCAAGGGGCGCGTTCTTCGCAATTCTCTCTGCCAGAGCAAAGGCTTCCTCCATCAGGCTTTCCTGGGGAACGACCCTGTTGACCAGACCGATGGCAGCTGCGTCGTCGGCACCGATGATATCAGCTGTTAAAATCAGCTCCATAGCCTTGGCCTTTCCGACGAGACGAGGTAGCCTTTGGGTTCCCGAATAGCCCGGCGTGATCCCCAAACCCACCTCGGGCTGGCCGAACTTCGCTCTGGCTCCGGCTATGCGCATGTCGCAAGCCATGGCCAACTCGCAGCCACCCCCGAGGGCATATCCATTAACCGCTGCAATCACAGGCTTATCCATGGTCTCAATCTTACGGAATACCTTTTGGCCCAAGCGCCCCCAATCGTAACCGCCTTTTTCGTCCAAAGGTTGCATCCCCGCAATATCGGCTCCTGCTACAAAAGCCTTTCCTTCTCCTGTAATAATAATTACCCGAATATCCGAATCCATACCTACAGCATCCAACGCTGCGTCCAGTTCTGTCAACACCTGCTCGTTCAGCGAATTCATCGCTTCCGGCCGATCTATTCGGATCAGCCCTACAGGCTCTTTCTTCTCAATTCGTACCATCGTCATGTCTTCTTCCTTCCTTTACAAAATCTTTCGCATCTCAGACTTGTAATCCTCCACGCCGGGCTGGTCAAAGGGATTCACCCCGGACAGATACCCGGAAAGAGCGCAAGCCCGCTCAAAAAAGTATACCATCTGGCCAAAATAATGGGAAGTCACCTTCGGTATGTCAATTTTAATCATGGGAACGCCGGCTTTGCCGTGAGCCGCCATCACCCCTTCTACCGCAGCACGGTTCACTTGATTCATGCTCCGCCCCGCAAGAGCTTTCCCCGCACTTTCGGGAACGGTGATGTCCAGAGGTGGTTCCTCAATATTCAAAATGGTCTCAAAGAATATCTGGTTGCCATCTTGCAGAAACTGTCCCATGGAATGGAGGTCTGTGCTGAACTGTAACGCTGCGGGAAAAATCCCCTTTCCCTGCTTCCCTTCGCTTTCACCGAAAAGCTGTTTCAACCATTCGGAAAAATAAAACAAACGGGGTTCATAGCTTTCAAAGACCTCAACGACCCTTCCCAGGGAAAACAACAGATTGCGTGCTGCTGCATACTGGGCAGCCCCATCTTCCTCAAAAGAAAAGGGACCCATCATCTCCGCTGCTCCGGAAAGCATGTCATCCACATCAATCCCGGCAACAGCAATGGGCAGAAGCCCAACAGCAGTCAATACCGAATAGCGTCCGCCGATATCATCGGGAACTACAAAGCTCTCATAGCCCTCCCGGTCTGCCTCCTCGCGGAGAACGCCCCGGTTCTGATCCGTCACTGCATAAATTCGCCTACGGGCTTCTTCGTTTCCGTATTTTTGGATCAGCATGTCCTTCAACAGCGCAAAGGCGATGCTGGGTTCCGTGGTGGTCCCGGATTTGGAAATGATGCAGAGGCAGACATCTTTATCCGCAATTTCCTCCATCAGCTCAACGTGATAAGTGCCGCTGATGTTCTGGCCCGCGTAATAAATGGCGGGTGCCGCTCCTTTTCGGCCGAGCATTTCAATCGCAGCCCTGGCCCCCAGATAAGAACCTCCAATACCGATCACTACAAAAGCGTCACATTTGCCGCGAATGACCGCCGCAGCCTCTTTAATCCTTTGAACCTCCTGTTTGTCGAACTGCACGGGAAGCCGAACCCAGCCGGTAAAGTCCTCTTTGCCGGACTCCAGGCGTTTTTGTCCGTCGGACAATTCCTTCTGCTTACTTTTCAGTTGTTCTCCCGTCAGTGTGGAAGCGTTAAAATCGATTTGAATAGGCATATTATTTCCCTTCTTTCGTTCCGTTGCCGTTGGTATAATTCGGAACTAATCTACGAAGCCACTGTTTTATCTCTTCATCAGTGGTGAGACACACGCGAACAATCTCCTTTTCCAGCGCATTCCCGCCTCGCTGAAATATCTCGTCGAGACCGGGAGTCGGTGGAACAGGTTGCCCTATAAAAATGCTCCCGTGAGAAGTCTGCTGTAACCCCTCTTCTGCCAGCAAAAGCTCCTCGTACAGCTTTTCTCCCGGTCGAAGGCCTGTGAAAACGATATCGATGTCTACATAAGGCGTGTAGCCGGAAAGCCTGATTAAGTTCTCCGCAAGGTCCTTGATCTTCATCGGCTCTCCCATATCCAGAATGAAGATTTCCCCTCCCACCGCCATAGCACCTGTCTGGATTACAAGTTGCACAGCTTCTGGAATGGTCATGAAATAGCGGGTGACTTCGCTATGGGTCACCGTCACCGGCCCTCCATGCTCGATCTGCTTACGGAATAAAGGAAGAACGCTCCCATTGCTGCCCAATACATTGCCAAAACGTACGGCGGAGAAACTGGTCAATGAATTCTGGCTCTTCTCCTGCATCAGCATCTCTGTGATGCGCTTTGTGGCTCCCATTACGTTTGTGGGGTTTACGGCTTTGTCCGTAGAGATGAGAATAAACTTCTCTACGCCATATTCATCGCAAACATCCATTAGATTCTTGGAACCTAAGACGTTGTTGAGCAAGGCCTCCTGTGGGTTTATCTCCATCAGGGGAACATGCTTGTGAGCAGCGGCGTGAAATACCACATGGGGCTGGTGTTCCCGAAAGGCCCTTACTAGCAATTTCCGGGACTGCACCGAAATAATAATCGGCACAAATTCAAGCTCCGGATGGATTCTTTTCAGTTCTACACTCAATTCATAGAGATTGTTTTCATAGATGTCCAATGCCACCAGTTTTCGTGGTCCGTTTGCTGCCACCTGTCTGCAGAGTTCCGATCCGATGGAACCTCCCGCTCCTGTAATGAGAACAACCTTATCTCCTATGTAACTGCTGATGGCTTTTAGGTCCATCGAAACCGGTTCGCGTCCTAACAGGTCCTCAATATCCACCCGCCTCAACTTGTTGATGCTTATCTTTCCGTCGATAAGATCTATGTAAGCGGGAAGAATGCTAGTCTTACAGCGGGTCTTTCCGCAGATATTGGCAATTGCCTGGACCTCCTTGCGAGTACCGGAAGGGATGGCTATGATGATCTCATCAATGCGGTGTTTTTCTACTAACGATGGAATCATGTCCCGATTGCCCAGAACTTTTTTGCCCACGATCCTGGTTCGGCTCTTTGCCGAATCATCATCCACAACGCCGATAACGTATTTTCGGGATTGGGGGTTTCGTCGGATTTCCTTAATCATGCTGGCTCCTGCATCCCCCGCACCGACGATAAGCACTCTTGAAGGTTTGTAATCATCACCTTCATACAATGTCCGGCCGGCCAGCCGCTTCAGATTCCCCGAATTGTGAATAGTGCGCAACATCCGATAACCGATCCTAGATCCACCCAGGAAAAGAATATCGAAGGTAAAGGTCATCAGATAGACACTTCTGGGAAGCATAGCGTCGGAGAAGCGCATAGTCACTATTGCCAGAACAAATCCCAATGTAGCCGCCACGACAACCCGAAAGACTTCATGGGTTCCCGCATATTTCCATAGACTGCTGTACAAACCCATGCCACCGTTTATCGCAATCTTAATCAAAGTGATAAGAACCGCCCAACTTGTGTAGATCTTCATATACCCGGTAAATTCACCGGAATGTACGGCAAAGTCGAATCGGAGAAGAAGAGCGAAGATAAATGCCAGGTTAATTAGTACGATGTCTGAAAAAACAAGGATGCCAACTTTATAATATTTCTTCATAAATATCCTCATCTTATGTAATGTTTTTAGCCATACCTTGTTGCAGGGGTTACAGATGCCCACACCTCCGAAGGATTTCCGGAGGCGTGGATCTCAATACAATAATACTATTATTTTCCTATTTATGCAACCCCTACTGAATACTCAGCGGCTTTACAGCCGGCCCGCAGATCACCTCTCCGTCGATATCGAAACGGGAGCCATGACAAGGGCAATCCCAGCTTCGTTCCTCCGAATTCCAGGCGAGCTGGCAGCCCATGTGCCGGCATTTTGTTGATACCACGTGAAGCGCGCTCTGCTCATCCCGAAATACGCCTACTTTCTCCCCTTGGTACTCCACCACGCCTCCGTGGCCCGGTTGAACGGCGGCCGCCTCCTCTTCCGGCATCGAGAAGACCTCCCGCAGAAGTCCGCTTCCGATGGTTTTTACATCGTCCCAGAGCTCCTCTCCCGAGGTGGGTTTGGTAAACCGGTGGGGGGAGAACACTTCCCCTCCCTCTGTAGCAATCTCGTAAGGTTTTTGCGCAATCATGGAAGAAATGATATCTGCAGCAATCATAGAACTGGTCATACCCCACTTTTGAAATCCAGTGGCAATGTACCAGCCGGGCCGGTCGGAAGCGTAGCGCCCGATATAAGGTACCCCATCCAGAGGCATGCAGTCCTGGGTTGACCAAGCATAACGTTCCGTTGCACCGGGAAACCATTTCTGTGCAGCGTCCCGCAGAGTTTGATAGGCCCCTCCCCCTGGATTCTCACCTGTTCTGTGGCTGCCACCGGCTAAAAGCAGCAGATCTTCGTAATTACGGAAAGACCAACCCTCTTTGTCTATTCCAATATAGTGCCCATTCACTTGCGGACAACCGGACAAGGCTAGGATATAGGCTCTTTCCTGATACAACCGTGCAAAATAGTAACCCGGCTTAATCAAAAATGGATAATGACAGGCAAATACTACATGGCGCGCAGATATTTTTCCTTTGCTTGTGATAAGAAGGCTTTTTTGTGATTTCTGAGGTGCTGCAGCGCTCCCTGCCGGCTGCACGTCAACAACTCTTGTGTCTTCGTAAATCCTAAGCCCTTCCGCCATGGACTTCAGAAACAGCAGAGGATGATATTGGGCCTGTCCGTGAAACAGCAGAGCAGCTTCTGACGGAAAAGGAAGACCCCAGCCGTTATCCGCTGTCAAGTCATTTTTATGCAAAAATGTGTTTGGAATGCCCAGCTTTGTCGCAGCCTCCGCTTCCTTTTGCAGCCCTTTGACCTTGTCCTCTTTTGTGGTATACAAGCAGGCATTTTTCTCTTCCAGTTTGCATTCGATTGCCTTATCCATAACCAGTTGCCGGAAAAAGGCAATGGCCCGTTCATTGGCTCCCGCGTACTGGAGGGCTTTTTCCATCCCCATATCGGTGATCAACCGGTCATAGATCATATCATGCTGGGATGTAAGCTTCGCTGTGGTGTAACCGGTGGTCCCCCTCCCTATACGATCAGCCTCCACAACAATCGTATCAATCCCCTTGTCTTTCAACATATTTGCAGTTAAAACGCCCGCCAACCCCGCGCCGATGACTACTGCATCAGCCTCTGTAAATTCTGCCTGCAAGGATTCTCTTTTCTCAATATCACACGTGGCAGTCCACAAGGACTCTCTTTTTTCCATAATTGTCCTCACCTCCGCCCATAGGTTTTCCATTTTCCTCCGGTTCTATGCCCCATGTGGGAACGCACCTGTTCTTCTTCGCATATACTGGATGTGACAGCGAAGGGAGGGTGGTAATATGCCTATAATCCCATTCATTATAGGTGTCGCAGTTGGCCATTGCTGCGGCAATTCAAACAGAAGAAGCCGATGCTGCGTCAGACGCCGTTGTTGCTGCTAAAGCAGCTTAAATAAGAGGAGCACCGTGTGGTGCTCCTCTTCCATATTTCTCTGTGCCTCGGTTGGCTCATTTCTCCACGCTGGCGACTTTTAAGATCGCAGTTCTAATTATCCGGATCCGTGAGGGTTTCGGCAACAGGGGATTCTGCTACTGTCTCGGAGACTGCTGTAGGGGTCACTGCCGCCTTTGCGGAAGCCTGCTCCAGCTTGCTCTTTAATGTCTGGTTTTCATTCTGTAAAGAAGTTATGGTTTTCTTATCGCTGCGGATACCTGCTTTTAACTTCATCTGCTTTATCAGGCTCAACAACAGCACGGCGATGGCTCCAAAAATAGCAGACATTAAAATAATCAGTGCTTGAGAAATGCTGACTTTCCAAGCCAGGAAATTGACCTCCACTGCCGCTGCGTTCTGAATGGCGAACACTGCCACGATCAGGGCAAAGATCAGTGACAAAACAAATTTCCAACTCATTTCTCCAACCTCTCATTCTTCCGTATTTGTACTACTGATACCCAGGTCCTGCCCATTTATTCATAGCTACTAGGATTCACCGCCATCACCGGTCTGAGCATCGCCCGCCCCATCGTCTGTACTCAATGGAACGGTTGTACGGTCAAACCGAATCTTGTAGGTCTTTTTTGTCACCCCGTCGGAGGCCTCGATAACAAAGCTCACTTCAGTAGTGGTCGCACCAAGGTTAATCTCTATGGATTCGCCACCCGACTTTGTTTCCCCGCCTATCCTGATTGTCGAATTAGGATCTTCCGGATTGATGACTAGGAACACTTTTTTGGGGCCTTCTTCCAGAGGATATTTTTCACCGGTACTCGGATCATAAGCCTCCTGCTCCTCCTGTGATTGCCCTATCGTCATTGATTCAAGCTCTGCGGTGCCGGCTTCCCGGACGGTAACCTTATAGGTTACCGGGCTTTTCCCTTCTTCCTGTACGATCACCGTGACTGTTGCCTTGCCGCCGCTTAGTGAAATATCAGCTGTAGCATTTTCTTCACCATTTATTATCACATCACCAATAAACGAGGATGCATTCGCTTCTGCGATTACTTCTACATAAGAAGTCCCATTGGGTACGATAACATCGTAAACGGTCTTATCCGGACTGAATCCGGTAAGCACATTGGAGGATCCCACATCAGGAATCACTGTCAGTGATTTCAGTTTCAAAGGTTCCGTCTTTACGGATGCACTAACGACAGATGAAGGATTGTTGTTTCCATCGTATAGGACAGCATAGACCTTATAGGCCGTATCCCGTTTAATATTCTCGCCGGAGAATTTCAAGGTTGTAACATTGGAAGCAGTCGCAGATACATTGGTTGCTACGATTGCACTACCTCCCGATGCGTCCTTTCCATCCTTGATCTGTACTGCTGTAGGAGCAGGTTTGTCACCGGCCAGTAAAACCGCATAAATCTTACCGCTTACGTTTGGCGTTGCCTTCAGGTCCACCGCCGTTTCATAAGGCACGACATTGACATTGCTAAGCACAGGATTCCCTGCGGTGGTCCAGCTTGCATTGGAAGCTGGTACAATCTCTCCACCGGCTGTTTTTAGCTTTGAAGAACGAATACCTATGGTATATTTTGTATTCAGCGCCAGGCTGTAGTCGTCGTCCAGCGTGATGGTGATCCGGGTCTTGGCACTGTTGATAGAAACGGTATAATCACCGGTGCTTACACTGGTACTCCCTCTCTGGAACAGAACCACATCGCTCCTCAGATAACTGTCATTTGCGGAGAGGGTGTTTCCGTTGTACCGTTTCACGCCCTCCGTGAAGTTTATCGTAAAGGTTTTGGCGCTTACCGGTACGTTTGTGCTTCCGTTTGCAGGCGAGTAGGTCACAGCCAGCTTCTCTGTACCCGTCCCGGTATTGAAGTAGGAGGTTTCTCCTTCGTTTTTCTCACCGTTGGAGTCGATCATGGTATCGGCCTTTACGACGATATAGTATCGCGTGCTCTCATCCAAAAGTTCGGAGGGTGTCAGGGTCATCACCGTCTTGGCGGAGTTTATAGCCCCGGTATAATCCACTCTACTCCCGGTTGCAGAGCCTTTTCGTATCGTCACAATGTCCTGAATCTCTGCATTGGTAATAGTGCTTTTGTCCTCTTCCCTCATGGCGGAATTAAAGGTTATGGTGATTTTGGTGTCCAAGTAGACCTTTGTTGCGCCCCGTGCGGGACTAAAAGCCATGGTCAGTTCGGGATCGTTGTGAGATGGGGTTTCTCCGCCGGAGCGAATCGACCACTTTCTGGGTTTGGTCTCGTATGTCACGCCTTTTGCATAGACCTGCATGTCGGAAATGGTACCCGTTCCGTGAAAATAGGATTCACCGTAAACGTTTGCCAGGTTGATCGTGGCTTTGCTCTCCACGGTAATGTCAGATCTCCGTCCGGCACTGTTTACATCCAACGTAGTGATGGTTCCCGAAAGCAGTTGCAGGTCGGCTGACGAGCCGTCCAGTGAAACATAGGGGAAAGTCCCCTGCAGGGTTCCGGATGACGAAGAAGCAAAGCTGACCCGCTCAAATCCGGTTCCGAAAGTCCCGCCGGAAAGGCCCGAGGTTTGAAGGGCGAAGTTCTGAGAGCACTGCGTGTTCAAAATGGCAGTTTCTCCTTTTGCCAAGAGCCGGACAGGATCGGCGGACCGGTTTACAACCGCATCAGCCACTCTGGAATTGTTGATCGTAATGGTGTCTTCTCCACCTCCCTGAACGATGAGTTTGCCCAAGATAACGCAGTTGTCTATTGTCGCATCTCCGTCGTCCAGGTCTTTATGGATTGTCACGTTGTTGGAATAGATTCTGCCCGAAAGCTTGGTTCCATCCTTTTTAACCATTGGATCCGTGGTAACGATGGTTTCCTTTCTTGTGATATCGCTGATGATCTTTGCGGCTTGCGCCCGTGTCAGGGAATCCAAGGGATGGATCTTTCCATCGGTGTATCCCGTTATGTAGCCCTTTCCGCTCACTTTGGACATTGCCGTGTATGCCCAGTCGGAAATGGATCTATAGTCACCGTAGCGGTTCAGATTGGTGCTATAGCCGTAGGTGGGTATGATTCTCGCCAGCATCACTGCGGCTTCCTGGCGGGTGATCTTGTAGTTAGGCCGGAAGGTCCCGTCATCAAATCCACTGACGAAGCCGGCTGTCACCGCCTTGGACACGTCGGCGTAATACCAGGCTCCGGAGGAAACATCACTGAAACGGGTGCTTCCCGTAGAAGTGTTTCCCAATGCCCGGTTCACCATGCTGATAAACTCAGCTCTGGAGACTCTCTCGTCGGGAAGAAACCTACCGTCGGTATAGCCTTTGATAATCCCCTGCGCCACTGCCGTTTCAATGTATTGCTCCGCCCAATGACCTTTAATGTCTTTGAAACTGGAAGCACCGTAGCTTTCTACCGGCAGGAAAAGCATGAAAGCCAGGACTGCTGACAATGCAAAGCAGCCGATTAATCTGGAAAAAGTGTTCGCCAATGTATTCTCCCCCTTTGAGTTCAATTGCCTGTTAGACGCGTCGTGCATCTTTTATGTTTCAATAATACTAGATTCTAAGCAAAAAATCCACAAATTAAAGCATCTGCAATTTGACACTGCAGATGCTCTCTTTACAAAACTAGTCCTCGTCTGATCCCAGGTAAAGGACTTTGGTATCACACTCTACCACAACCTCATCCATCTGATTGTGGCACTGCACCCGGATATCCAATATGTCTTTTTCCTCGTCGATCTCCATAATGGTTGCAGTTGCTGCGATTTCATCGCCGATAATCACCGGCTTCAGAAAGGTAAAGCCTATTTTGATAAAGACAGCCCCGGCTCCGGGAAGCTTCATCCCGATTAGCTTTGAAGTCAGGGCTTCACAGACTAAACTATGAGCAATTCGGGTCTTGAATCGCTTCCGTTCCGCATAGTCCTTGGAAGTGTGGATTGGATTGTAGTCTCCGCTATAGTCAGCGGTTTCGTAAATTAAATTCTCCGTTACCTTAATGGTTTCTACCGCACTCTGACCAACATAAAACTTGCTGATGCTACTCATTTACAATTCACCTCCGATCCGGTTTCTTTCAAAACCTCTTCTTATAAAACAGATACGCGAGAGCCACCGCCAATACCATGAGGATAATTAAGGCAATCCTTGCATAGACATCCATATAGTCCGAGATTCTCTCCCAGGACGCACCCGCCAGAGAGCCGACATATACGAGTACGAAGTTCCAAATAACGGTTCCGGCCCCGGTAAGAAGGAGGAATTTTCCCATGTTCATGCGGGCTATTCCTGCGGGAATGGAAATCAGGCTGCGCACGATGGGAATAAACCGGCAGAAAAATACGGTGGATGTGCCTTTTCGTGAAAACCAGCCTACGGCTCGGTCCACGTCGTTGGGGTTGAAATGTAACAGTTCTCCAAGGCATCCATTCAGCCAGTGCTGAAGTCTTTGGGGATTAAGCCATCTGCCGATTCCATAAAGTACTGTAGCTCCGGCCAGAGCTCCGGCGGTGGCGGAGCCGACAACACCCAACAAACTCATGGAAGTAAAGGTCGTCAGAAACCCTCCAAATGTCAAAATGACCTCTGAGGGGATCGGCGGGAATATGGTCTCTATTGCGATAAGCAGAGCAATACCCGTATATCCGAACTGATTGACGAACTCGATCATCCATTCCTGCATAGTATCACCTTAATTCATTATTAAGAATATAGCCGGAAATGTCAAGTGCCGCCACGGGGCTCTGGATAGCGCAAACAGAACAAGAGGAGAGATCAATCCCTCCTCTGTCCCATCCGTTTTTCACGGGCTACCTGTAAACCAGTTTCAGGACCATGCCCGGCCAGATCACGTCCGGATTCGGGATCTGGGCATTTTGTGAAATAATATCTCTGTAATTCAGCCGAAAGCGACCGGCTATATTGTATATGGAGTCACCGGGCTGAACGACATAATCGATGTATGTGCCACTGGGAAAATCCATTTCCGGTCTTCCCGGGATCATCAACATCATTCCAGGGCCAAGAGGCACACCGTTCAGGATAGGATTGGCGGCCACCAACCCCTCCGGCGTCACCCCAAACCGCGCTGCAATGGTATTCATCGACTCCCAAGTTTCCCAAGGTTGTACTATATATCTCACAGAACCAACTCCTTTACGATTGATATACAATATAGTATTCTTTGTAATTTTTTTGGTTCCACGTCATCGCAGCGGACTCCGCTGCATTCAAAATACCCGGAAAAACCGGGTATTTTTCATATGCTTCGTCGCTGCTCCTCTTCCCCACAAAGTCTTACGTCTTTGTGGGGGCCCCAAACACCGGACTGCGCTGCATTCAAAACACCGGAGTCTGTCGAAAAGTGTCGTCCTGATAAGGTCAATTTTTATTTGAATTTATAATAAGATTACACTAACAGATGGTTATTGCTATAGTGTTCAGGGGACGGAGGTTCGATAACCCGTCCCTTTGACAATCTAAAGAAGGGTTTGCTTTGCAGGACTTTCACGCTGTTATTACATCTATAAACGCATATATTTGGGGCCCTCCACTCTTAATTTTGTTGTTTGGGACCCATGTATTCCTCACTTTCCGGCTTCGCTTCATTCAGCGCTTCACCCTGCTGGGAATCAAACTGTCGTTCACAAAGGATACGAGCGGGGAAGGAGATGTGAGCCAGTTTGGGGCTTTGACTACGGCACTTGCCGCCACCAGCGGCACAGGAAACATTGTGGGAGTCGCTACCGCTATTACTCTTGGCGGCCCCGGTGCTGTTCTTTGGATGTGGCTTACCGGTGTTTTTGGGTTCGCAACAAAATATGCAGAAGCCCTTCTTTCCGTGAAATACCGTATAAAAACCTCGGACGGTACAATGCTGGGTGGGCCAATGTACGCATTGGAAAGAGGCTTGGGCATGAAATGGCTGGCCGTGCTGTTCTGCCTATTTACCGCTTTCGCTTCTTTTGGCATCGGCAATATGGCACAGGCAAATTCCATTGCAGTGCTTGCCAACAAGACCTTCAACCTACCCCCTTTTATAACGGGAATTATCATGATGCTTCTCACTGGGTCCGTGATTATTGGTGGCATAAAATCCATCGCCGGCGTTTGTGAAAAGCTGATTCCTTTCATGTGCATCTTCTATATTGTGGGATGTGTGGTTATATTGTTAATAAATGGATCCTATGTACTTCCTGCAGTACAACTGATAATTAATAATGCCTTTTCTCCCCGGGCAGCAGGCGGAGGTTTTATTGGTGCGACCATCATGACGGCTGCGCGCTATGGAATCGCCCGAGGCCTGTTCACCAACGAATCCGGTCTGGGTTCCGCTCCCATCGTGGCCGCTGCGGCGAAAACAAAAAACCCCGTTCGTCAGGCATTGGTTTCAGCTACCGGTACCTTTTGGGATACGGTAGTAATTTGCCTCGTGACCGGTTTGGTCTTAGTGAGTACCATTATAAAATTCCCCTTCATCTCAGAAGGGTTAAATGGTGCAGAGTTAACGAATGCCGCTTTCAATCAAATCCCCGTCGTAGGGCCTTTCGTGTTGACGGTAGGCCTCTTTACCTTTGTTTACTCCACCATGTTAGGCTGGTCTTATTACGGTGAACGGGCAGTGGAGTATTTGGCCGGAAAAAAGGCAATTCCTCCTTTTCGCTATCTGTTCACTCTCTTTGTCTTCCTGGGTTCTATCGCTTCTATGCCATTGATATGGGATCTTTCCGATAGCATGAATGCTATGATGGCCATTCCCAATCTCACTTCTCTGCTCCTGCTCAACGGAGTCGTCGTTAGGGAAACCAAAACCTATCTATGGGAAGGGAATCTAAACCGGACAGGGGCTCGTAATATCTGAGAAAACCTTAGTAGTATCAGGACACCAGTAACTGTTGAACCGTTTTTTTGTCCTATATCAGCCGGAAAACAGCTCGCCATCCCAGCTGAAATCCAGTACAGTAGGACATCTATTTGAAAACTGTGAGCGTGCTGTCCTATCTTTTCGTTAATTTTAGGACACTGCCCCTCAATATCGAATCTATGTGTCCTATATCTGCTTACAAATGGCAGGCTTTGGCTCACCAAAGCCATCAAATAAGACAGTATATTTAAGTTCACATACTTTGTGTCCCATTCTTACTTGTAAATAGCGTCAATCCCTTTTGCAGTACACTTTAGCAAAAAGTGTTTGCACTTTTTACAACTTTATCCTTGTGCGGGGCATAAAATGTTAATTTCAGCAAATCCTATAACAGGAGGTGGTATTGATATGCAAAAGAATTTGGCTAATCTATCTGCAGAAGCGTTAACAATTATCAGCGAAGCAGAAAACAAGATTGCTTCAAC
>CAYLVS010000019.1:0-8963 GCA_964387185.1 uncultured Oscillospiraceae bacterium
GCAAAAGGCCATTGGGATTCCCGGACTTTACATATTCGCGTCAGTAACTTTGCTCGTCTCGCTTATGCTTGTCGTCAATACCCCTGTATCCCAATTCATCGATGGCTGGAGGATGAAACGCAAGATTGCAAGGGAAAACAGGGAAGCAGAGGCAGCAACGGCGGAAGAGAGACCAGAAGAGTCTGTGCCTACCGCCAACTCCGACAAGAAAAAGCCTTCTGCGGCTTCAGGGGGGGGCGCGACAGCTCCGTCATCCGGTGCCATTAGTCCCGGACAGATGAAGATCATAGATTATATGAAGGATGAAGAACTCTTTGAAGCAACCCATAAGACAGAGAGCACCGGATTAGAGAAACCTGCAGAAACTGAGCCGGGGAAAGGTCTCAATAGCGTAGGGGATGGATCGAAAGAAAATCCTGCACCGGCCAAAAAGAATAAGAGTCAGGAAGAAGTAGAACCGCTGAAGATTGAAATGGATAGAGCACCCATTCCATATGTGATGCCACCTATGGATTTGCTTAAAAAAGTCCAGGCGGGGCCCCAAGTAAACGAAAACATCAACCTGAAACAAAAAGCCATAAAGTTGGAGGAAACGCTGAAAAATTTCGGTGTCAATGCAAAGGTCTTACAAGTAACCAAGGGGCCGGCGATTACCCGTTATGAAATACAGCCTAATGTAGGCGTGAAGGTGAGCAGCATCGTAAGGCTGGCCGATGATATCGCATTAAACCTGGAAGCCAAGAGCATTCGGATGGAGGCTCCTATACCCGGAAAGGCTGCAGTGGGAATTGAAGTAGAAAACGATAGGATAAACCTGGTGTCTATTCGCGAAATCATCGACTCCAAAGAATTCAAAAGCTCTCCATCAAAGATCACCTTTGCCGTAGGGAAGGATATCGCAGGAACCCCCATCGTAGCTGACTTAAAGAGCATGCCACATCTGCTCATAGCCGGTTCTACAGGGTCTGGTAAGAGCGTATGCCTGAATTCCATCATTGTCAGCATTCTCTACAAGGCTAAACCGGAGGAAGTAAAGCTGGTCCTCATCGATCCAAAAGTGGTAGAACTGGGAAATTACAATGGCATTCCTCATTTGCTGATACCGGTTGTCACAGAACCCTCCAAAGCTGCGGCTGCCTTGGGTTGGGCCGTTTCTGAAATGACGGACCGCTATAAGAAGTTTGCGGAAATCGGAGTCAGGGATTTGGCATCCTATAATGAGAGCATTAAAGAAAAGGATAGCGAAGCAAGACCGCTTCCCCAAATCGTAGTCATTATAGACGAACTCGCAGATCTGATGATGGTTGCACCTTCACAGGTTGAAGAATCCATCTGCAGATTAGCCCAAATGGCGAGAGCAGCAGGTATGCACCTGATCGTTGCCACGCAGAGGCCATCAGTAGATGTAATAACCGGTGTTATCAAGGCAAATATACCTTCTAGGATTTCTTTCGCCGTGTCCTCTCAATTTGACTCCAGAACCATTCTGGATATGGCGGGTGCGGAAAAGCTGGTAGGTAAGGGAGACATGCTATTCAATCCCTTAGGTGTATCAAAGCCCGTCAGAGTTCAAGGCTGTTTCATATCCGACCCTGAGGTACATAGCGTCATCGACTATCTAAAAAAACAGATTCCAGAGAATGAATATGCCACCGATGTCATACAGAGAATTGAACGAACATATGAAAACGAACCCGATGATGATACGGACGAACTGCTTCAAGAAGCTATAGAAACGGTGGTACGCGCAGAACAGGCTTCTGTTTCTATGCTACAGCGCCGTTTTCGGATCGGATACAACAGAGCAGCCAGGTTGGTTGATATGATGGAAGCAAGAGGTATCATAGGACCCAGCGACGGAAGCAGGCCGAGAAAGGTTCTGATGACAGAAGAACAGTTCCTAAACTTAGGAAAAGATCCCGATGACAAGGACGATGAATAGCAATAACGGTCAGCATAACGAAGGATAGAAAGGAAAATAGATGCGAATCTATATTGAAACTTTAGGATGTCCCAAGAATGTATCTGATTCAGAATATACAGCCGGACTTCTCACCGAAACAGGCCATGTGATTGTAGGAGACGCCAGGGAGGCTGACGCCATCCTTGTTAACACCTGCGGTTTTATTAATGACGCCAAAGAAGAATCCATTGACAGGATATTGGAGCTGTCCCGGGACAAGTCTGACGAAGGTATTCTTATCGTGTCCGGATGCCTTTCCCAAAGATACGGAGAGGACCTTGGCAAAGCTTTACCGGAAGCGGACATCCTTTTGGGAGTTAACGAATATCAAAACCTCCCCGAGATACTTGCAGAACATCAAAAAGGGGAACAGGCATCCTTCTTCAGCAGTTACGAAAAGGAGTATTCCGAAATGCGCGCCAGAGCATCTTTAGGAGTTTCCTATTCGGCATATCTTAAAATTGCCGAAGGCTGTGACAATGTATGCGCTTACTGTGTGATTCCCTCCATTCGTGGCGGATATCGAAGCAGAAAAAAACAGAATATATTGGAAGAAGCGCAGCGGCTGGCCGAAAATGGGTGCAAAGAGATTATTCTTGTGGCTCAGGATGTTACGGCCTACGGGATAGACCTATACGGGGAATATCATCTGCCACAGTTATTGCGTGAGCTGTGCCGAATCGGCGGAATCCATTGGATTCGGCTCATGTATTGCTATGAAGACCGCATCACGGATGAGTTGATACAAGTGATGGCAGAAAACAATAAGATATGCAAATACATCGACATTCCTATTCAGCATGCAAGCGATAGAATACTGGAATCCATGAACCGCCGTTCCACAAGGGCTTCTATAGAGGGCACAATTCATAAACTGAGGCTTGCAATGCCGGACATCCATATTCGTACCACTCTTATAACCGGCTTTCCGGGGGAAACACGTGAAGATGCACAAATTATGGAAGACTTCGTTGAAAACATGAGGTTTGAGCGCTTGGGAGTTTTTGCATATTCCAAGGAAGAGGGTACGCCTGCTGCCTCCATGGATGAGCAAGTACCTAAAAAGATTAAGCTGGCCAGAAGGGATCGCTTGATGCGGTTGCAACAACGGATTTCTCTTGAACACAACTTGCTGAAGATCGGTCATGTCTATGAAGTCCTCGTTGAAGAGCAGGAAGAAGAAAGCTATGTAGGCAGAACGGTTTACGATGCGCCGGAAATTGATAACAAAGTAATCTTCACCTCGGGAAGGCAACTGTTACCGGGGGAATTTGCATTGGTTAAAATAGAAGATGGTTTCGATTATGACCTGATGGGGCATACTGTCACTGAATAAAAACCGGAGTAAAGGAGACGGAAATGAATTTACCTAATAAATTGACCATATTAAGAATACTGTTGATACCCATGTTCATTGTTTTATTAATGAACGGGTACTATTACAGCGCCGGTATTTTGTTTATCATCGCATCAGCAACTGATGCGATGGATGGTCACATTGCCAGGAAATACAATCTGATAACGAACTTCGGAAAGATCATGGATCCCCTTGCTGACAAGCTGTTGGTCACTTCCGCTATGATTTGTCTCGTAGAATTGGGGGCGGTAGCAGGATGGATGGTGATCGTAATTTTAGCCAGAGAGTTCATCATCACAGGCCTTAGAGCCGTAGCCGCCGGAGAGGGTATTATTATCGCTGCAGGGAAATCGGGTAAGATAAAGACGGTATTGCAGATGGTATCTCTTTCAGTCATTTTGCTGCGGGACTGGCCGTTCTCCATATTTACGGACCTTCCAATAGGCAATTATCTGCTTTGGATTGCGGTAATTGCTACCATCTATTCGGGTATTGAATACATTTTGCAAAACAAGCAAATATTTAAAGTATAATAAGATAATAATGTAAGAGGTGAACTTTTGAAATCATCAATTTTAAGCGTCGGCACCGAACTGTTATTCGGGCAGATTACGAACACAAATACCATATATTTATCCCAACAGCTCAACCTCATGGGCATTGATGTGCTCTCCCACCATACTGTCGGAGACAACTCCAATCGGCTCTCTCATATGATTGAGCAGACTTTCAAGGATTGTGATCTGATCATAACTACAGGAGGACTTGGGCCCACACAGGATGATCTTACAAAAGAGATTGCTTGCGAAGTTCTGGAGGATGAGCTAATTCCTCACCCGCCCTCCATGGAAAAATTAGAGAACTACTTCAAAAAATTGAACCGTCCCATGACGGAGAATAACTGGAAGCAAGCGTACTTTCCCTCAAGAGCCACCGTATTTCCAAACGATGTAGGAACGGCTCCCGGCTTTGCTCTGGAAAAGGACGGGAAGACCATCATTTGTCTTCCGGGACCACCTAGAGAAATGAAATATCTGTTCGAGAATGAGGTCAAGCTCTATCTGGAGGAAATGACGGAAAGCGTGATTTATTATCGCATGCTTAGATTGTTTGGTATCGGTGAGTCAATGCTGGAGACAAAGCTTCTGGATCTCATAGATCAGCAGACGGATCCCACTTTGGCAACCTATGCGAAAGAAGGGGAATGTAGTGTTCGAATCGCTTCCAAGCGGAGCACATTGGACGAAGCGAAAGCTGCAGTGGCTGAAATGATCGAAGAGGTAAACCAAAGGGTAGGCGAGTTCGTCTTCAGCTACGATGACGAAGAATTATATCAGGTAGTAGGCAGAAAGCTCATGGATCGCAATATTAGCGTTGCAAGCGCGGAATCCTGCACCGGAGGTCTATTTGCTCAAACTCTTACGGAGCTACCGGGAATTTCTTCTGTTTTTGACAGAGCTCTTGTGACATACAGCAATCGCGCCAAGATAGAAGAACTCTATGTGAACCCCGACACCCTCGAACAGTACGGAGCAGTCAGTGAAAATACCGCAATTGAGATGGCAGAGGGGCTGAAGCAAGTTAGTGACTGCCAATTGTGCATTTCTGTTACCGGTATCGCGGGACCAGATGGCGCAACTGCTGACAAACCGGTGGGGCTTGTATATATCTGTGCCATTCTAAACGGAGAGAAGATCTGCAAAAAATCTATAATGCGGAGTGTAAACCGCAGCTGGAACCGCAACTATGCCATGCTGCTGATGTTGGATTTAATAAATCGTCTCCTGGATAATAGGGAGCAATTAAATTAATTCTATATATTTACATTTTATGTATATTGTGCTATCCTATAAGAAGTCAATGAATGCTTTGCATAATGTTTTACTTGACCTTTATGAAAAGCTACGGTATTATATTTACAGAACGTATGTTCGTTCGAAATGGAGGAGACAATGAGCGTCAATCAGAATGAAAGAGATAAAGCTTTGGAAGCGGCTATGCTTCAGATCGAAAAGCAGTTTGGAAAAGGTGCCATCATGAAATTGGGCAGCGACGGTGCCAAGCTCAACATCGATTACATATCTACCGGCTCCGTCAGTCTTGATATCGCTACCGGTATCGGTGGGATACCAAGGGGCAGGGTAATAGAGATATTTGGCCCGGAATCTTCCGGAAAGACAACCCTTGCTCTTCACATTATTGCCGAAGCGCAGAAAAAAGGCGGAAAAGCGGCATTTATCGACGCGGAACATGCTCTGGATCCCGAGTACGCAGGAAAACTGGGTGTTAACATTGCCGAGCTGTTGGTCTCTCAGCCTGATACGGGAGAGCAAGCCTTGGAAATCTGCGAGGTTTTGGTGAGAAGCGGCGCACTGGATGTTGTTGTTGTCGATTCCGTGGCCGCTCTGGTTCCCAAGGCAGAGATTCAAGGAGAGATGGGGGATTCGCATGTTGGTCTTCAAGCCCGTCTCATGTCCCAGGCCTTGCGTAAGCTTACGGGCTCTATCAACAAGTCTAATACCAGCGCTATTTTCATCAACCAGCTTCGCGAAAAGATAGGAGTCATGTTCGGTAACCCTGAGGTTACTACCGGTGGCCGTGCTTTGAAATTTTATGCTTCCATGCGACTGGATGTTCGGCGGATCGAAACAATAAAAACAGGAGATTCCATGATCGGAAACCGTACCCGGGTAAAAATCGTAAAGAATAAAGTCGCACCGCCCTTCAAACAGGCAGAGTTCGACATCATGTACGGGGAAGGGATCTCCAGAGAAGGAGATGTTCTGGATTGCGCTGCGGAAGCAAAGATTGTGGAAAAAGCCGGCGCATGGTACAGTTTTCAAGGTGAACGGATTGGACAGGGAAGGGAAAATGTTAAGAACTATCTGAAGGAGCATCCCCAAATGTTGCAGGAGATTGAGACCCTGCTCAAAAAAGATTTGATTTCCGCAAATATGAAAGTAGATGAAGACGGAGTAATCAAGGAATAACGCTAATAAAATCTATTGAAGTTTGTTTATTTGCAAGTATTTGCTTCCTATTTACATATAATAAGTGTATAATGAACCGTTATAAACGGTTCATTGTTTTTGCGGTACTATCCGAAGGAGGAGAGCTTTTAATTGAACGGATTATGGAACGAACTGCTGATTGGAATAATAAATTTTGAAATTCAACATCTGATTATGTTTGCCATCGGCGGTCTATTAATTTATCTTGCCATAGCAAAGGAGTATGAACCCATGCTTCTATTGCCTATCGGTTTTGGCGCAATTTTGTGCAATATCCCCCTGTCTTCCGCCGTGGGAGAGGGAGGTTTTCTTACCATACTATACAATGTGGGTATCAAAACGGAGTTGTTTCCGGTCCTGATATTCATTGCAGTGGGTGCTATGATCGATTTTAAACCTCTTCTGCAAAATCCTTTCATGCTTTTTTTCGGAGCGGCAGCCCAGTTTGGTATATTTTTTACCATGATGTTCGCCCTTGCTACCGGTCAGTTTGATCTGAAAGAAGCGGCAGCCATCGGCATTATCGGAGCGGCAGACGGCCCTACTTCAATTTTTGTAGCTAACCAATTCGCCCAAAACTATTTAGGTCCCATTTCTGTAGCGGCGTATTCTTACATGTCTCTCGTTCCGATTATTCAGCCGCCGGTAATCAGACTTCTTACCACAAAAGACGAGAGGCGGATCCGCATGAAGTATAATGAGGTGGAGATACCCAGAGTCATAGAGATATTGTTCCCTATTACCATGACTCTCATCGCCGGCATTATTGCGCCAATCAGCGTAGCCCTCATCGGTTCTCTGATGTTTGGAAATCTGATTCGCGTGTCCGGCGTTTTGACTCGTTTATCAAATGCAGCCCAAAACGAGCTGGCTAATCTGGTCACCCTCCTCCTTGGCATTACCATTGGCTCTACCATGACGGCGAGTGCTTTCTTAGATCCCAAAACCCTCATGATTATGGGAATGGGCCTTGTTGCCTTCATCTTCGATACGGCCGGTGGTGTTTTGTTTGCAAAATTCATCAACCTTTTCTTGAAAAACAAGGTCAATCCTATGATAGGCGCAGCCGGCATTTCTGCGTTTCCCATGTCGGGCAGGGTCGTTCAAAAGCTGGCAAAGCAGGAGGATCCGGGGAACTTCATTCTCATGCAAGCTATGAGTGCAAACGTTGCGGGTCAGTTAGGCTCTGTTATAGCCGGAAGCATGGTGCTAGCACTTGTACCGGCCGTTCTGGCAACTTTATAATGAGGCGAAAAAGGAGACATTGAAATGGATATGGAATTAATGGGTGCAGGTTTAAAGGTAGCGATATTCGGCTTAGGTGGGGTATTTACCGTCCTGATCATGCTTTACGTCTCTACTAAAATCCTGCTGGGTTTTGCAAAGAGAAGCAACGCAAAGAAAGAACAGATAAATACTTGACATAATAGAAGGCCATGTGATAATATTTTAATGTTTGTTAGCCGCACATAAAAGGCTTGTAAATGCGCAGCTGCGCTGCCTTTGATGGCGAGACTGGATAGAGGAGGTAAATTTAATATGTATGCAGTAATTGAAACCGGTGGAAAGCAATACAAGGTTTCGGAAGGCGATGTACTTAACGTTGAAAAACTGCCTGTTTCCGCAGGAGACAAAGTAACCTTGGATAAAGTGCTTGTCTACTCTGACGGAGAGACCGTGAAGGTTGGCACACCGTACATCGAGGGAGCCAAAGTTGAAGCAGACGTAGTACAAAACGGCAAGGGCGAAAAGGTAATTATTTTTAAGTTCAAGTCGAAGAAAGACTACCGGAAGAAGCAAGGCCACAGACAGCCATATACAATGCTGAAGATCGGATCCATCGGCATCAATGCCTAAGGAATAGGCAATCCACTCGAAATTAACAGTGAAATTACTGATATTAATCAGATAACTGCACAGGATAAAGGAGGTGTAGTGAGATGGCATCAAAAAAGGGCGTAGGTAGCTCCAGGAACGGACGCGATAGCGAAGCTAAACGACTGGGAGTCAAAAGAGCAGACGGCCAGTTGGTTAGCGCAGGAAGCATTCTGGTAAGACAAAGGGGAACTAAGTTCCATCCCGGAAATAACGTAGGCATCGGCGGTGACGATACATTGTTTGCAAAGATAGAAGGCACCGTAAAGTTTGAAAGAGCCGGAAAGACCAGAAAACAAGTCAGCGTATATCCCAAGGAAGCATAGCGAAAAAGCCCCTATTTACTAGGGGCTTTCTTAATCGTAGATTCTATTCCGGCTCAAGCCGTAAGAAATATTGGAGAAATATTATGTTTGTTGATAGAGCACTTATCACAATTAAATCCGGAAAGGGTGGCGACGGGAGCGTATCCTTTCGCAGAGAACCCTTTGTTCCGGACGGAGGCCCGGACGGAGGCGATGGAGGCAGGGGAGGCGATGTGATATTCATCGCCGATTCCAATATCAAGACTCTTCTGGATTTTCGATATAAAAAGAAGTATGAAGCCGAAAACGGAGAAGACGGAAGAAAGAAAAAGCAGTATGGAAAAGCTGGAACAAACTGCGTTATTAAGGTTCCCGTCGGCACATTGCTCATGGATGAGGAAACAGGCAACCCTATAAAGGATCTTCTCAAACATGGCGAAAGCTATCTCGTT
>CAYLVS010000019.1:8973-14263 GCA_964387185.1 uncultured Oscillospiraceae bacterium
AAGGTAATGTGCAGTTCAAATCCTCTGTACGGCAGGCTCCTAACTTTGCCGAAGCTGGCGGCGCAGCAATAGAGCGGCGCATTCTCCTCGAGCTCAAGCTCATAGCGGATGTTGGCCTGGTAGGCTTCCCCAACGTTGGAAAGTCCACTTTACTTTCCGTCGTCACAGGTGCAGAACCCAAAATCGCAAACTATCATTTTACAACGTTAACCCCCAACTTAGGCGTTGTGCAGTACGATGACAGTTCTTTTGTCATGGCAGATATTCCGGGACTTATTGAAGGTGCTCATCAAGGAGTCGGACTGGGACTGGACTTTCTGAAACATGTAGAGCGCACAAAGCTGTTGATTCATGTAGTAGATGTTTCCGGATCCGAAGGCCGTGATCCCATTGAGGATTTTGAAGCCATTAATAAAGAACTACAATCCTACAGCCCTCGATTAGCAGCAAAACCACAGATCGTAGCCGCAAATAAGATGGACATGACCAGTGATGACCAATATGAGGTTTTCAAGACTTATATCCAAGACCAGGGGTTTACGGTGTTTCCAATTTCCGCTCCTCTCCATCAAGGGGTCTCACCATTGATTGCACATACTTTCGCAGCTCTTGCAGCTTTACCGGAGCAGGAGGAACCGGACTATGAGTTCTTTGACACGTCAGGGGAACCGGACAGTGTGGAGTATCGAAAAATTCATTGCAGCATGGACGGACCTGTATTTGTGCTCAGCGGAATACAGCTTGACAAGATATTTCGCTCTACTAACTTTACTGATTTTGGTTCATTGCGTTACCTATACAAATATATTGAGAAAAACGGTGCCATCGACGAATTAAAACAGATGGGGTTGGCAGACGGCGACACTATTCGTATCGGAGACTATGAATTCGATTATATAGACGAATAAGCGGAACAGCTTTATAGTTTATTTGATACTATCTTTCTGACCGGTCTCTGCTTAAAATGTGCAGAATTTCAAGTAGTCTGTGGATTTCACAGTTGAAAAAGTCTTTTTTGTGCAAAATTTCAATTAAAGATCTACTTTGAAGGAGACTACTTTGCCTATGTAGTGAATTTCGTTCATATCCTCGAAGAAATAGGTATCGTGAGATTTATCATCCGGTATCAAGAGGATTTTATCCTTAATGAAATAAATACGCCGCAGGGTAGGTACTCTGCGGTTGTCCGGATAAAAGGCAATGATATCCCGATCTTTAAGCAAATCCAGCTTGGTGGGCATAATATAAACATAGGCGTGTATGGGAATAAAGGGTGACATGGAACTATCCGCCAGGAATAGGTTTACCATATCTCCATTGGCGTCTGCTTCTGCTGCATCTCCACAGCTGAGGCAGATTTCTCTTACCAGATTCTTTCTCTGCTTGGGATCCTCACAATTGACATATTCTGAGGAAAGCTCCAAGGCAGCCAAAATATCAAGCCCTTTTATGTAATCATCCATTTCCTTTGTAAATTCTTTATCGGTAGCTTTGCACAGGGATTCCAGCATGACTTTATTCAGGCTGGATGAAGCCAGCATGTATTCTCGAACCATGGATGGGGCTTTTTCCATATAACCTTGAAAGACCAGATGGGCTTGCCGGTCTGAACCGCAGACTTTTGCGAGAATAAGGGAGACCTCTTCACTGGGGGGCGGAAGTTTGCCGTTTTTAAGCTGAGATATATAAGAGGGTGTGATTTTTAAATTTAGATCTTCACAGCGCTTTGCTATTTGGCGCAATGACAGTTCACTTTTCTTGATAACCGAATCCAACATTTCTGCATACGTCATATCTGCCTCCATTGCCGCGTTTACTGTCTTATTAACTATAACATTTAGTATATATTGTTGTCAACATAGTTGACAACTACTAGATACAGTGTTTGGTTGTGATGTTACATTTCACACCCAATCTGACTTCATCTGTACAAGCTCCCCCCGCTTGGTGTGAATATTCTAGATAAAAAATGGTGAGAAGTTTTGGGGCAAGAGCCGTGCTCGATCTGTTCAAATTTCTAACAAGAGGCGAATTTAGCTGCAATTCACGTACAACTTGATTTTTTGCTCACTTTACTGCGAATTAAGGGTTGAACTACTACCGGAGTTGACCACAACCTCATTTTCCGCACATTTGGCAGCGAATCGGACGGACCATCAAGGGGCATCAAGAGTCTGACAAGAATTTCCTCATACAGACAGTGTGAACTGTAATATTGTAATCTTTGACTGAAACAAATACATATTGGCACATCGTTAAATATTTGATAATATATATAGAGAGAATAATGTAAGCAGGGGAACTCATGAAGGAAAAGATAGTAAAACTGAATTATGAAGATGCGGAACCCATAGCCAGGAGCTATTTTATTGAAATCAGTGGATTGAACGCAGATAAATTATACCATGAGGAATTGCTGACAGAAGCGCTGCAACTCCTGGAAAACTGTAAATCCGGCATCGATATGACTGCGTTGATAGCGCCTGTGGATTCCGACAACTTTCGTGACAGCACTATTTTTATGGGCCAAAGCCAATTTACCTGCACAGCATTTCAGCAGATTGATCCCCATAAGGTTACTGCAATCTTTGTTTACCTGATATCTCTGGGTGAATGCAGATTAGGTGTTACTAATTTAGCGGAACAATACTACGCTGATCTCTGGGGCGATGGCTTTTTAGAGGCCGGGCGCCAAATTTTAAGGGAACAGATACGGATACATGAAATACATGATTCTGAACAATATCATGTTTCCGAGTCCTTTGGACCGGGCTTCTATGGAATGCCACTGGATAAGCTTTCCGACCTGTTCCGGGAACTGGATGGCAGTAAAATCAAGATAACCGCTGAGATGGACGGAGTATATTCAAAGGACAAATTCTCCGGTGGATTTTTCTTCATTACGAGAGGAGAAGGGGTGCTTCCCGCAGAAGATTGCAAGGACTGCATAGGGCATGAGGGCGGATGCTTGTTTTGTGGTGGAAAAAATCTGATTCCTTCCCAGGAAACCTGTATGGAACTCCTCCGCGCTTACGGAACACCTCTTCATGTTGTTCGGCATTGCGTTGCGGTTTCGGAAACGGCTATGCGCATGGGTAAAGCATTGAATGAAAACGGCGAAACTCTTGATCTTTCACTAGTCCAGGCTTCCGCTCTGCTTCACGACATTGCCCGAACAGAGGAGAACCATGGAGTCAAAGGTGCCATCATCGCGGAAAGACACGGCTATCATCAGGTGGCAAAGCTGATTAAGTGCCATATGTTTTATGCAACAGACCCTTACAAAAACAACATTACAGAGCAAGACCTGCTCTGCCTTGCCGACCGAATGGTCAAGGAAAGCAAATATGTGGGCCTGGAAGACCGCATGAAATATGTACTGGATAAGCTCATTGCTGCCGGTGTGGATACGGAGCGGGTGCGCCATCGTCTGGAAGAAAACCGCCTTATCAAAGAACGAATTGAAAAAGTCATCGATAAGTCCATCGATGAGCTGATGGAGTAAAATACTTTTAGTTATCAAGCTAACCCTTCCCTCATATGCTATACAAGCAGGAGTAGGGGAGGGATTTTTCATGGCACGTATGCGCAGAAGGCTACCCGTCAGATCAGGTAAAGATTTAGGAAAAACCATGATTCGTCAGGTTCTTTTATGCATCCTGCTCCTTCTTATTATAATATTGGCGAAAAAGATGGACACAGCCATCGTAAATAACACATTGGAAGCAGTAAAGGTGCAGTTCACAAAAGATGTTACAATAACCGGCATTACCGATACCGGAAAAACGATTCTCGGTAAATTCAAGGACGGAACCACCGCTGTGGTTGCATCTCTGACACAAGGTAGCAAAGGATTACAGTTCTCAACACCCTCCGACGCACCGGCAACTTACAGCGTATCCGCAACCCAGGGTTCTTCGGGAAAAACTATGGAGTTTCAGTCGGATGTAGAAATACAGGTTTACGCATCTGCCGGTGGTACCGTATCTGAAATCGGTATTGACGCTGAAGGAAATAAATACATAAAGATTTATCACGGGAATGACATGACGAGTCTTTACGGAGGCTGTGCCACCACCTATGTGCAGGCTCTAGAAAAGGTGAAGAGGGGGCAAATGATCGGCTCTGTAGCGGCGACAGAAGGGCACAAGTTACGTTTTGAGATCTGGAATGACGGAAAATTGGTAGATCCATCTGATTACATCGCCTTCTGAGTAAGCAGATGATACAAATACACTTCCTTGGTCTTCGTTTGAACATTCACTTTACTTTTTTGCTCTTAATGACATTACTGGTCTATCTGGGTAACGGGAGACTGGCATTATTTTCTGCCGTCTTTTCTTGTCTCCATGAATGTGCTCATGCCTGGATGGCGAAAAGATTAGGGTATACGCCAATCAAAGTGTCGGCGGGGCTTTTTGGAGGCGTCCTACATCTGAAAGAAGGGTATATAAAGCCCTTGGCCGAGATTCTGATTCATTCGGCAGGGCCGTTTTTCAATCTTTGCTTCGCACTCTTTAGCTATTTTCTTTCCAAACTTACCGGTTGGGCATGGGTTTATGACATGATCGCGGCAAATTTGGTACTGGCGCTCTTTAATCTCATGCCCTTTTATCCTCTCGATGGAGGCAAACTGATCGGTGTTTACCTCTCCCGATTTGTCGGATATAGCAAGAGTTATATCATCTCAAAAATATTTTCGGTTATTTTTACCGTTTTACTCTTTCTTTTAGGGCTTTACTTGGTACAATATAATGTAGTAAATTTATTGATATGTGCTTTAGCCGTCAACCTTTACATGGCAGGAAGAGAGGACACGAGATATTCCTTCTACAGGTTGATGAGTATATACACAGAACTGGAAAAGGAGACCCATATATGAAATTGACCCAACGGCTTGAAAAGCTGCTGCCTTTGGTAGAAAAACCCGGTCGCTATATCGGCGGGGAATTGCATTCTGTAATAAAAGAGGACAAGGATATCGTCACGCGATTTGGTTTCGCCTTTCCGGACACCTATGAAATCGGCATGTCTTATCTGGGCTTACAAATCCTATATAAGGTGCTGAATGACATGGATGGAGTCTATTGTGAACGACTCTTTGCGCCGGCCTTGGATATGGAAACGCGTATGAGAGAGATGGAACTTCCTTTATTTACCCTGGAGACAAAAACACCAGCAATGGAATTGGACATGCTTGGTTTTACCTTACAATATGAGCTCTGCTACACCAATGTGCTCAATATGCTGGATCTTGCCGGAATTCCTCTAAAGAGCTGTGACAGGGAAG
>CAYLVS010000020.1:0-1672 GCA_964387185.1 uncultured Oscillospiraceae bacterium
GCAGTCACATGAAGAAACGTATATAGCAGGAATCACTTTTTTCAGCAGGCCCTACCTATTCTTTCAAAAGATGCAAAGCATTTGACAACAGTATGTTCCAAATATCTAGAATAGTAATTTTAAATTGTATTAAATCGTAATTCTTCTGTTTCTTGCGGTAATCTCCCATTCTTCTTGAATAGTTCCGTGCTCCGCAACTAAAACAAAAGGATACAAGGCGCTAGTTGGACAAATATGTGTTGGAATTACATAAAGCATGCTGCCAACAGGAGGTACTTGTTCCATTTTTTCCGATGGCATGCGCCAAACCCAATGCTCCTCACTATGAATGATAGGTTCGGCATCTTCATAGTTTATTATCACCCCTCGTAAGCCTAACGGGTCAGAAGCTATGCCTTTATAACCTAGATCCAATGTGAACAAACCCTTATCAGGATGACTTATTACCCGTGTAAGTATCGCAGCACCAGGAACAAACGGAAGGTCAGGAAGGTTTGTTGCATATCCATTATCCATGACAAAGCATGTTCCAGGAGACAAGAAAACATTCGGATGTCTTGCATGACAAGGAAAAGAAGGAGTTCCCCCCATAACTTGTATGCTGCATGGTAAATTCGCTTGATTAATTTTACCAAACAGTTCCCGTACCCTTTGGTAAGATTGCTCCACTCGTTCACAGCGGAGAATAAAGTCCTTGTCGTTGTGGTGCCCATCATAACAATGCAGTCCACATAGAGAGATCCCCTGCATTTTTGAACACTTCTCATATAATATAAAAGCAGATTCTGGAGATACACCGCTCCGATTCATACCAAGATTAATATCAATTAAGACATCAACAACAACATTTTGTGATTTTGCTTGATTCGACAATTGCTTCAATGCATCTTCATCATCGCCAATAGCATAAAAATGAGATGAAGGGTATGTTTTAATTAACGACAGGAAACGTGCGATACTCGTACCAACTAGAGGATACGCCAGAAGGATATGAGGTACGTTGCAGTCCGCCAACATCTCTGCTTCCGCAATTGTTGCACACTTAAACCTGCTAATACCCATATTCATCATCAGCTTTGTCAGGTCATATGATTTGTGGGTTTTTACATGAGGCCATAAGCGGTCTGCTGATCCAGCTATTTGAATCGCTTTCAATGTATTTTCCACAATAATATTTCGATAGTATATCAATGCAGGACTATCAATGCTCTCCGCATTAATCAATGAATAGCTTGTTTGAAGCATTTTGTCTCCTTACACTTCGAATATAAACTCAATTTCAACGGATATATTTCCAGGTAGCTCATTTACACCGATTGCGGAACGGGCGCCAACACCATCTTCTCCGAAAACATCTCTAAGGAGTGCAGACGCTCCATCAATGACCTTAGGCTGCATTGAGAACCCTTGTGCGCTTTGTACAAAGCCAAGAATCTTCACAACGCCTTTTATTTTATTTAGATCTCCCAATTCATTATGGAGCGTGGAGAGCGCATTCATTACGCATAGCCTCGCCGCATCCTGTCCTTCCTCAATTGTACGATCCAATCCGATCTTGCCCGTAATCTCAGGGATGCCAGATACTGTTGCTCCTTGTCCTGAAACATACAATGCATTCCCAAGTTGTCTAACTGATTTATAGATGCCCCCCTTTGGGGGCAATACTGGTAAT
>CAYLVS010000020.1:1682-13797 GCA_964387185.1 uncultured Oscillospiraceae bacterium
CTGGTAATTCCAATCCAAGATCCTTGATTTTCAAATAGATGTCTATCATTTTCTTTTCCTCCATTTATATTATTCTATAGAGTTTAATGGCAGTTTCAGTTCTGCGATTCGTTTTAATGCCAATTCAAATTGTCTGAACCCTCTTGAAAGAGAAAAGCAACCGTGCCCTGGGTAGATTCTGTCGATTCCCATCTGTCCCAATCCAGATAAAGTCTCTAAATAAGCTTGCAAATTACAATCCCAGATAGGCTGCAAGGAAATTTTCCCTCCAAGAGCAATGATATCACCCACAAAGGCACTTTTTACCCCATTGCGAGAAAAAATATAGCACGCATGACCCGCGCTATGACCTTCTGCAAGATGGGCGGTCAATTCAATGTTACCGAATTTAACGGTTTGATTATTCTCTAAACTACAAACCTGAAATGGTTGAATAGAAAAGTCATCCGGATACATCCCCATTTCTATTGCGGGGGTTATTGAGAGAGCTTTTAAGTCGCCTCGCTGTATAAAATTAACCACAGGCGGCATCGCGTACACTTTTGCATCGCAAACTTCCGCCAAGGCTTTCGCTCCTCCTATATGATCGCCATGACCATGCGTTAAAAGAATCGCATTAATATTCTGAGGATTGAACCCATCTCGTTGGATTTCTGACAATATGAGATCTGTGCCCAAACCACATCCAGCATCAATTAATACCAATTCCCCGCCACAATCGATTAAGTAGACTGTGCAATCTATTGGGTGCGTTAAAGAAAAACCAGCATCCCCGCTTGCAACGACATATACGCAATCAGCAATTTTCATAGATTCTCCTACTACTTGTTAAAGTGAGATATGAAGCTCTGGTATAGAATAACCGCCTTTTCCAGTTGATTTATCGCAATAAACTCATCAACAGCATGTGCTTGCGATAAATTGCCTGGTCCGCAAATTATCGTATCAATCCCAGATTCATTGAATAGGTATTGTTCACATGTGGCTTGAAATGCCTTTGGAGTAGCCCCCTGCCCAAAAACACTTTTAGCGACATTGCAAGATTTAACAACGAATTCATTATCAAGCGCTAGTTCTCCCCCAGAACTAAAATGGTGTTTTTTTATTGAAAAGTCAAATCCAGGCGCTTGTGATTTTATTTTTTTTGTCACGGCATCAATAAGACCATATGCATCCTCATAAGAGGTCCCAGGAGATACTCGATAATCAATGATCATCTTTGCTTCACCAGGGATAATATTATCTTGTTCCCCAGCGTGCAACACAGTAACATTTATAGAAGGCGGAGAAAGTATGGGATGACGCATTACTTTTAGCCGTATATCCTCAATCTTAATAGCTTCCACCAATAGAGCAGCGCCTTCAATCGCATTACGCCCCTGTGTAGCAAGCGAGGAGTGAGCGCTTTTCCCATGAACAGTGACATAAAAACGCGCCACGCCTTTATGAGCAATGGCAATCTGCAATTCTGTTGGTTCTCCAATCACACAATATTTGAAATCATTGTTGCTTTGTTCAAGAAAACACCTTGTTCCAAGATTATCCTTTTCTTCATCTGCTACAAACAGCAAAGCAAAACCATTTTGTATCGTTTCACTGGAGTGCAGAAAACGATAAGCCGCAGCTATCATAGCCGCTATTGCGCCTTTCATATCGGCGCATCCTCTTCCATAATAGCGCTCCTCCGTTTTCCGTAAAGTAAAAGGATGGCTTAACCATGAGCCTGCAGCGGGAACAACATCCAGATGGCCACATAGCAAGAACCGTGCATCGTCGCCAATATATGCAAATACATTCGCTCTGGAACTCCCCAAATCCTGTACAATAACGTTCATTCCGATAAAGCGGAGCAAATCAGCAATCCAATTTGCACATTCCGCTTCATTGCCATTCACCGTTTCAAACGAAACTAGTTTTTCTAGAATCTCTTCTGTCTTGGGAAAAGGTGATGCCATCAAATTACTTAGCATTGATTACATACCTCTATCGCCTTTCGCACCCAATCAAGCTGAGTTTTAGGTATAAGGCCGTAATTATAGAAGATAAATCCATCTTTGCTCTCTTTTAAAACATTTTGAACCTTTTCAACAAACATGTGTTCATCATGATACTCCGGATAAAATGCCCGCATTCCCGTAATAATTTTGGTTTTCGGTTGGAACTCAGCGCGGGATGTCCGGATATCATCCCTGGCGCTTTTCGAGTTGCAATCATAACTGCAGATGACAATACCGTCACAATACTGCGAGAGTTCCTGCAAGTTTACCCCGTATAGCCATGAATCCCGATTCGTCAGAAGGCTAAGAAAGTAAAGATCACTGTTCTGTACTTTTGACTTAACATCCTTCACAAGCGTGCTGACCATGTTGCTTCGCCAATGCAAGAACTCCGTTATCTTTGGAAATTCAGAAAATAATGACATGCCGTCCTGAAGCAAATCGATTTTGCTTGCTAACAATCTGTTCCCATTGATGTTTTTAGTAATCTGTTCCTTAACCCACAATCTAACATAATGCATGTCAATGCCAGCATTCTCACCTTTTGTCATGCAACTTTCACAAAAACAAAGCGAAAACAAAAAGTCCTCATAAGCGGACAAACAAATACCATCCTTTTCGTGATGATATTCATGCGCAAACCCCATGAAATTCATTGATTCAAGCTGTATTGATTTAAGCGGTAAACTTACATCAATGTCCTCAATGAGCGCAATTATGTACTCTCTAACATCATCATTAGACGGGCATTGATTATAAAATATTGTATCACCAAATGCATTGTGGACACATATCTCGGGATGCTCATATCCAAGACGAGTGTTGTGCAAACAAACCGTCCAACCTGAGATAGTCATGCCTCTATCTTGAGTTTTCTGAATTAGAGTGGAGGTGAAATCTTTGTTTTCATTTTGAAACTTACTAATCCTCGGCTTAACTCTTAAGTTATTAAAGCGTTCCAATGTTGCAGGATAATACAAGACTCCATCTTCAGGGAAATAACTCTTTCGAATAGGGCTTCGAACCTGCAAAAACCTACCTGCATGGTAAGAAGTGGTAAAAGATATATCATTTATCCCTATCATTGCCAATTCATCTAAAACATTATCAATACCGCAATCGGCCAAATCCCATGGATATGTCCATATTGATTTAAACAAGTCGCACCTCTCCTTACCTATTGATAGATAGGTTTCAAAGCATTGTATAAGGCGGTATACCTTTCATAGATTCCGTTATACATTTCAGAATTACATCTTATGTTGTTAACAATTTTACTGCCAGAGAATAATTTTTCAGTCATTGATGAAGTGCTCGAAATCATCCCTGCTCCAAAACCGCCAATTATTGCTGCTCCAATCGCTGAAGCTGATGAATTGGGCACAATCTGTATGGGCACACTTAAAACATCAGCAATGATTTGAGTCCACAATGAAATGTTTGTACCCCCTCCAAACACTGTTGTTTTAGAAATCTTTCCTCCATAAAGTTTCTCAAATATCTCTGTAGTTTGTCTGATATTCAGGGTGATACCCTCTAAAAGACTGCGAAACAATTGTGCTTGAGATAGTGAGGATGTAAGCCCTATCACTGAACCGCGATCTTTTGATGAAAAGTATGGGGAACCGCTGCCTGCGAAAAAGGGGATTGTTATAACCCCGTCGCAGCCAGGTAGAATACTGGTGGCTGTATCGGACAAACATTGAATATATTCATAATCAATCGTATGATTGGGAGAGAATAATTTCGAAAAGTTATTAATCGCGGCCCCTGCATTAAAGTGCGTTCCTAGGCCATACATTCCGCCCTTCCATACGCCAACATGATAAGAAATTGCTTCAGCGTAAGAAAAATCATGCTTATCAATGATCATCATAAACGGGGCGTTGGTCCCCAAAGAAATGGTGGAGTCCCCGGGCTTTTTCATGTCCATCGAAACTGTGGCGCACGCCATATCAGCACCACCAGCATATACTTCTATCCCTTCTCTCAATCCAAATTTTGTTGCGGCCTTTGTTGTTACATGGCCTGCCTTTTCATAAGGAAAAAGGAGCTTTGGGAAAATATTCGCTGGCAATCCAGAATCCATAATCAATGGATAATTCCATGTTAAGGTTTGTGCATCTAAGCAGAGAGAATTATAAGAATCCGTTGTGTCCTGCGCAATTTCTTCTGTAAGCAAAAACCGTAAATAATCCTTAGCGCTAAACCAAAATGCCGCCTTCGAAAAAACATCGGATCGCTCTTGCATGAACCATAATAGCTTCGGTAACACAAAAGCGTTTTGTATACTGTTACCTGTAGATTTGGCTATCTCCGAGGAATAATGGATTCTCAGCTCTTCTACCTGCTTGTCCGATCGGCTATCTGCTAGCGTTATGCACGGATAACACGGTACTCCAGCCGCGTCAACCAAAACCATACTGCTCATATGGCCTGAGAAGCTAATCGCATCTATGCTGCTTAGCGAAATACTGGATTGCATTCCTTTCAGCCCCGAAAGGAGTGCTTTCTCCCATTCGTTTGGATCTTGTTCTACCCAACCTGCTTTGGGCAGCATTGTTGGGTATGGAATTGAATCGGTATATAAAACTACACCTTCTGTAGAAAGCAAAAGCAGCTTAAGAGCTGTCGTGCCTAAATCAAGCGCGAGTATATTAGCCATTTATTTCTCCATTGGACAAAAGGCCAACTATCGTATCAACAACATGCTCAATCATGAGCTTTCCTTTATCCGCGCTTGCTGCAGTGGCATCTCCCATAACTGCTTTATCCATTATTGATGACCAAGGTGAAGGTACAACATCAAAATCCGGCGGGAATACCGGATACTGACAAATGGCTCTGGCCATATCAACTTTCTCGGGACAGATATATAGCATATATGAAGTCTCAATTTCACAAGCATGGAAATATACTTTATGCGGACGCTTTGTAGTCAGAACTTTATCTTGCACTTTTTTTACGTCCGGATAGGTAAATCCGTATACCTTTAAATCACATTCATCATATAGTATTCTCTGCGCTGTTTTTATAGCATTTACATTACCGACATGACCGTTAATTATAGCAAATTTTTTTATTCCCTGTGAATGCAGGCTTTTACCAATCTCATGGAGGAATGATGTTAAGGTCGAATCACTGATGGAAAGACAGCCCTTTTTATCACGGAGAGACCAGATTTGCCCATAAGGCATTGAGGGCAATACTACAGCATTTTCTAGTCTTTCACACACCTTTTGCGCAATACCCTCCGCCAAATAGACATCAGTCAAAAGGGGTAAATGATCTCCATGAACCTCTACTGCACCCAGAGGCAGAATGACAATTGGTTGCCTTTCAACAACTTCTTTTGCCTCTTGTTGATTATAGTCGCCCCAATTCATGTTATCACCTCTTTTTAAATGCAAAACACCTTTTAGGGTTTTCAATGAAGATGCTTAGAACAGCGGCCTTTCCGTCAATTCCAATATTCTCCGCTTCCTCAATAAATCGCGGAACCCATGTTTGGATAATGTATCCCAACCCTAATCCATACTCATAACTATAGTAATAAGATTTTCGTGCGGTATCCCCACTGACGAGCACTTGATTACCATACCCCCGCTTAAACAACTCCAAAATACATGCAATCCTTTGAGATTCGGGACCATACTTAACTTTCCCGATTCCATCAAAGCAAAGATAGGCTCCCGTTTCGGCAACCTTGAGGTGCATATAGGTATCAGGGTTTCTGTCCATATGCCCAAAGGATATACAATCCAGAGATATTCCTTCCTCCCGAAGATATGCCATTTGCTCTAAAGCCATTGTTCCAGCTTCCGTGTGCGCGTGGATAGGTGCTCCAGTTGCAAGATGGGCTCTCGCAACAGCCCTAATTGTTTTAATTTCGAGCGGTTTTATGCTGTTGTATCCTGTACCGAATTTTACTTGACCCGCTTTTATATCGGTACCATTCATTCCACGCTCTACTTCTTCAATAACAAAATTAGTCAGATCGTCAATAGAACTCTCGCTTATCCATTGATTATATGTAATACCCCGACTTGGAATTATTGCATCCCAAAGAAATGATTTATTAAATCCCGCAGTTCCTAACACATGTATTCCCGTTTCCATTGAAAGCCTTTGTACAATTTCAGGCTCTCTCCCATAGTCAAATGCTGTCGCATCAACAATACATTTCCCACCAAGTGATTTAAAAATCAGCATATCTGCTTTGGATTTTTCGGGGTCATCCAACAATAAATCATCTGCTTTTCGTTCCACCCAGTACGCGGGTTTACAAACAATGTGTTCATGTGAGTATGTAAAACCCAACTGTTCAGGTGCAATATCTCCCAGCATTGTTCGAATAAAACTCATACTCTTTTCACCTTCGTCTTTCTATTTCTCATATTGAATGCAACCATAATTGCAATAATCAAGCCCTGACTAATGCTTTTTCCAGCTTCCGGAAAGTTAAGAATTGTTAGTGTGCTCTGAAGAAGAACCATGATAAGAACACCAGGGAAGGTTCCTTCGAGGGTTCCTATGCCCCCAGCAAAAGAAGTACCTCCAATAACCGAGGCAGCAATTGAGTTTAATGTATAAGTGTCGCCTACACTTGTTGATGGAACTCCAACAAAAGCAGCAAGGATCAGTCCCGCAATGCCTGCTAAGAGCGAACATAGAATATATGCTGAAACCGTAATCGCCTCTGAAGATATTCCAGATAGGTACGCGGTACGTTGATTTGCGCCAGTTACATAAAACCTCTTACCATATGGCGTTTTATGAAGGACTAGTGAGAATAGTGCCCAGATTGCGAGCCAGATTATTGCGGCAATAGGTATGGGTCCAATCCATCCTTCCGATATGAAACGAAATGTATCAGGAATACTTCCTCGGGGTATACCTTTTGTATAAACATAATATCCACCTTGTATGATAGTCGATGTAGCCATAGTTATCAGAAAAGCGGGCATTTTAAATCGAGCGATAATGAAGCCGTTAATAAAACCAATAAAGACACAAATAGACATTGTTACAAGTACAGCATATAGAATGTTATTGGAATTTCCATTCATCAAGTCAGTCGATAATATATTTACTAAGGTTATTACAGTACCAATTGATAAATCAATACCTCCCATTAACAAAACAAGGGTCTGACCGATTGCCGCAATTCCAAGCGGTGATGTCTGACGAATTACATTTAGCAAATGTGATGGCGAAACCCGTCCTTGAGAGGATATGAAGAATATCGCGATCATTACCAAGAGCAGTATGTAAACCCCGAATGGAAGTTTTGAGTATGGATTTCTGGTTCTAATCTGCTTTATCATACCCTGTTTCTCCTCTTCATTCGGAAAATCAACAATGCGAAAACCAGAATTACACCTTTGATTATGTACTGATAATAGGCATATACCCCAAGCATATTGAGCATATTGTTGACCATCCCCAAAACAAATGCGCCAGCAAGTGCTCCAATCACACTTCCTACACCGCCCACCAAGGATATTCCACCTACAACAGCCGCCGCAACTGTGTCCATAGAATAACTATCGCCGATCAATGCATCACCCGAAAACACGCGCATTGATAGAATAATACCCGCAATAGCTGCTAAAACGCCCGAAACCATATATGCGATAACCGTTACTCTGTTGGTAGCGATACCTGTTTGCCGCGCATGGATGGGGTTGTTGCCAGTAGCATATATTGAACGGCCAAAAGATGTATAGTGTAAGACAAAGAAGGCGATTATATACAATATAATAGCAAGTATCGATGATGTTGTTAAAACCCCGAACCGCGCAGTGAAAAAATCCAGCAAGGTCAATGAAATCTTTCCTCCTGGCTTAGGGAGAATAAGAAGGGATATACCTTTTATAATTGAAGATGTTGATAATGTAATTATCATTGCTGGAATTCGAAATCGTACAACACCTATACCATTAATCAGCCCTATCATCGCGCCGCAGAAAACTGATAAAAAAATTGCTAAAGGTATACCCATTTGTGGTTGAGAGCTAACCGTGGCAAGAATAACTGTCGAGAGACTAATGGTTGACCCAATTGATAAGTCTATGCCTCCCAACAGCAGAACAAATGTTTGCCCAATTGAAGCAATCGCTAATGTCATTGACTGTGAAATAATATTTCTAACATTCCTGCTAGAGGAGAAATCTGTTGATAGAATAGAAGCAACAATGACCATTAATAACAGAATAGAGAACGCAGGCAAGGTTTTTTGAAGATTTTTTCTTATCGATCCTTTAAACACTGCGGTTCACCTCTTGTTGAATAGACTTTTGCCCTGCACTTAACTGCATAATTGCTTCTTCCGTTGCGTTGTTACCATCTATGCACCCGGAAATCTTTCCTTCGTATAAGACATAAATCCGGTCAGATAATCCTATTAACTCAAGCATATCACTTGTAAACAGAAGAACACTAATCCCTGTCTCTGTTAATTTTCGAATGAGATCATAAATTTCTAATTTTGATTGCACATCAATACCACGAGTTGGTTCATGCAGTATCAATATCGACGGCTTAAATTTTAACCACTTGGAGAAAACAATTTTCTGCTGATTCCCACCGCTTAATGACGATACCGGCTGTTTGTGAGATTGAATCTTTATATTCAGCGTCTTGATCCCTTCAACTGCACATTTCTCTAACGCATCCCTTTCCAGCACTCCATTTCGGGCTATCTCATCTAAAACAATCATTGATATATTATCTTCTGCCGAAAGGATTAAAGCGAGACCTTCCAATTTACGATCATCTGGCAGAAAAGCTATTCCATGTTTCATCGCAGCCTTTGGGGATTGAATCTTGACAGGTACATCATTCAATAAATACTGACCTGAAGTGAATGGGTTTATTCCGAAGAGTGCGCGCGCTAACTCTCTTTGACCCTGTCCTTCTAGCCCTCCTATCCCAACAACACTGCCGACAGGAACCTCCAAGTTGATGTGATGGAGGAGAGTATCCTTGACAGAGGCAAACATCAACTGCAAATGGTTTTTTTCATTTAAACTCGTTTTCTTTGGTGGGTACGTGTTTTTAATTTCCCTGCCAACCATCTTCAGTATTATTTCATCCTTTGTAATATCCTTTACCTTCGACTCGGCAGTCATCTCCCCATCTTTTAATACAATAACTTCATCGCAGCAAAGGAAAATCTCTTCCAGACGATGGGTAATTAAAACAATCGAAACGCCTTTTTCCTTTATTTGATTAATAAACTTAAAGAGCTCATCCGCCTCGGCTTTATTTAGGCTGGAGGATGGTTCGTCAAGAATGAGCAGTTTGGGATTAGCCGCCCAAGCCTTCGCGATTTCTGTCATTTGCTTCTGAGCAGGTGTTAATTCTGATACAATTTTTTCAACGGGAACCTTATAACCTATCTCATGCAATACGGATTCTGCTTGTTTGTGCAGCGCAGTTGCATTAATAAATGCCTTTCCAACCTTAGGTTCCATTCCCAAGAGAATATTCTCTCCTACCGTTAACTCTTCAAGAAGGCTCATCTCCTGGTGAACAAATGAAATACCCAACTCTCGTGCTTGGTGAGGATTGCTGAATACAACCTTTTTGCCCTCAAATAATATACTTCCCTCATCCGGTTCCAAACTGCCGCTGATAATGTTCATCAAGGTCGATTTGCCCGCACCATTTTCCCCGACAAGTGCAAGCGCATTGCCTTTTTTACAGTCAATAGACACGCCGTTTAAAACAACATTACCATTAAACTGTTTCGACAAAGACAAACCCTGCAGCAACAATTCACAATTTTCCATACAACACATTCCTATCAAAAGCTTGTTCAACCAATAAATAGAAGGCATCTAATTGTTACAATTAAGCCCTTTATCATTCAATATTAATATATTTACATGTATTTAAAAGAACGGAGCCGGGGGTAACCTTTGTTACCCCCGGCATGATGTTTACTTCGAAAAGATTTTTTCAACAATTTCTACTGGCAGATGTGTATTTGCCCAGAAATCATCAGGAAGCTCCGGACGAACATATTTCTCTAGTTCATCATCAGAGAATACGGCAGTGGGGAAGATATCATCCTTTTTGACTTCTTCTCCTTTTGCTAGTGAAATTGCTCTCTCAAGGGCAACTTCTGCTAACCATGTCGGTTTCGCACAAGCAATACCCTTCATTCCTTCAGACTGCAAGCTATGCCAAACTTTCAAATACCCGTTGTTATCCTCACCTGTCATAGGAACAAGAGGACGATTGGCGGCCTGGAAGGCTTCAATAGCGCCCAAGGTCATTGCCCCACCCTGCGACCAAACACCATCAATCTGGGGATAAGCCGCTAACAAATCAGCAGTAATAATCTTTCCTTCTGCATAATCCCATTTCGCATCAGGGGACGCAAGGATTTTAATGTCAGGATAATTCGCAAACACTTCCTGCGCACCCTGCCAGCGTTGCTCAGATGTAGATAAACCGGAGATGCCATTCAAACAAATGATATCGCCTTTCCCACCTAGTTGATCCGCCAACCACTGAGCCCCGGCTTTACCAAATTCGACCTCATCACAGGTAACAAGACAATCGTAGTCATCACTATCAATCATTGCGGCTAACAATACAACTTTGATGCCTTCTGCTCGTGCTTCACGGATTACAGGAATCGGCGCAACGGATGACCAAGGGGTCGTGATGATAACATCAACATTTTGCGCAATCAAGTCTTCAAGGTTTGCAACTTGCTTATCAGCATCGCCTTGGGAATCAACATAAACAACTTCAATTTCGTCAGCATATTTTTGTACTGCGTACTTAAATTCCTCCGCAAGCTGTACAGACCAGGAGTTTCCTAGGAAATAGATGTCATAGCCGATTTTAATCTTTTTTGTTTCTGCGGATACAGCGGTTGTCGATAAGCCAATGAGTAAACACAACACCAAGATGAGCCCAAGCGTCCTTTTCATAGAATGCCTCCTTATTTTTTTGGGAAAGAGCTTTCTTTCCATATGCTACGATAATACTACTGTAATCAGGTTGATTAGTCAACTAGCAATATGCACCTTGAAAATGATTTTTACTTGTATTATACTAAAGATACAAGTTTTAATTGCTTATGCAACAATTTAATAGATTGGTGACGAACAAGTGAAAGATGATATGCATTTATACCAAAAAATAAAGTTTGAATTGATGCAAAGAATAATTGCCATGTCTGCGCATGATAAAGTACCAAGCGAAAACGACTTGGTGAAAGCATATTCTGTAAGCCGCGGAACAGTGAAACAAGCGGTAACCGAATTGGTTTATGAAGGTTATCTTTATCGAGTTCAAGGGAAAGGTACTTTTGTTTCTCCCCCGAAAATCAATCGATGTTATAATCACTTGCCCTCTTTCACCAATGATATCGCACTACATGGAAAGACACCGTCAAATCGATTGCTATTCTTGGGTAAAGTCTCTAGCCAACCTCAAGTTGCTGCCAAACTAAAGGTTGATGAGGATGTAGAGTTTATTAAATACAAAAGGATTGTTCAATACGATGATGAGCCATTAGCTGTAGTATGTTCCTATTTGCGTTGCGACATCTATCCAGAGATAGAGGCAGAAGACATCGAGCACTCTTTGTATGACGGATTATTAAACAAGTTTGGCGTGATACCTGAATCAGCCATCGATACTTACTCCGTTCTTCTGGCCTCATCTAAAACAGCAAATTACTTAAAAATATCAGAAAATGATCCCTTGCTGTATTCTGAGAGAATTGGGTATATCAAGGAAAACATCTTCGTCGAATATGTTGAGAGTTTCATCAGAGGAGACAAGTTTCAATTAACAGTTTTATCTGGAATACTTCCATTATGAATTTTTGCCCCAAGTAATCGTGAGTTTTATATATACACATTGCAGAGGTCCGCATATCGATTCTACTCTCATCCAGATATGACTGGATCATAAATCATGTTTATATGGACTGCTTATTACATAGCGATGCAACAGTGTCTCATCATGATTTCTCTCTTATACAAGTTTAGTACGTAGAACAATAGTAATATTGAGCACGTTGAAATTAACTTGCCGCATTAGAGTCTAAGAGCAACAAATAAACCCCGAAAGAACATCCTGGTCTGCCC
>CAYLVS010000021.1:0-7236 GCA_964387185.1 uncultured Oscillospiraceae bacterium
TCGGTAATGGTCCGCAATTGATATAGATCCGCTAGCATCCTCTCCCCATTTATCTTCATTTCGTCCTCCGTGACCTAGTCAGATGATCATCTTCATGTCTGGGTCAGATCTTCATCCTGGCCTCCATTGCCTTTTCAGATTCTATTGCCATTTAACACCTAATAACCTTTATATGCATATCCGTAAGGCTTGCCGGGAATGAACCTGCCTTGGCCCTTTGTGCCAATATACTTACCTGCATCGACGACTTTGCTGCCACGAAGGAAGACAGTTTCCGGTCTTCCCTTTTGTGCGAAGCCTTCAAATGGGCAGTAATCTACACCTTCCAAATTATTGGCAAGGCTGATGGTGCCTTCATAATTGGGGTCGAAGACAACCAGATCCGCATCGTAACCAATTTCTATTTGCCCCTTTTTCTCCAGCCCGTTGATCTTGGCAGGCATAGTCGCAAAGAGATCCACCAGGCGGCTCCTAGAAATCCGACCCTCGCAAACGCCGTAGGTCCACAAGATGTTCAGCCGGTTTTGAAGGCTGGGTGCTCCATTTGGAATGTCCGCAAAGGATTTGCCGGGGCCGGCGCCCATGTGTTTCTGCTTTTCGTAATCAAAGCCGCAGTGGTCGGAGCTGATGGCGTTGATCCATTTGCGGTCAACTGCCTGCCAAAGAGCATCCCGATGCTCTTTCGTCCGGAGCGCCGGAGAACAGACGTATTTCGCACCCTCAAAGCCCGGTTTAGCCAAATCTTCCGTATCTAGAACCAGGTAATGGGAACAGGTCTCCCCGTAAACCGCCTGCCCTCTGCCGAAGGCTTGCTTGATCTCCTCGAGAGCCTCCTTTGCCGAGACGTGGACGACATAGAGGGGTGCTCCCGCCAATTCCGCTAAATAAATCGCTCGCCGGGTGGCCTCTGCTTCCACCACCGGCGGTCTGGAAACCGCATGATAATAGGGAGCGGTATTGCCTTCGGCAATGAGTTTTTTGGACAACACGTCGATCATCTCCGCATTTTCCGCGTGCACCATTACCGTGATACCTGCTTCTTTTCCTTTGTATAGAGCTTTGAGTATGGCATCATCATCTGCGTGGAAAAACATTCCCTTGTAGGCCATGAAAAGCTTCATCGTCGGATAGCCGGCATCGGCTAATTTAGGAATTTCCTCAATAACCTCCGGTCGCGGGTCTGTCATGACGCTGTGGAATGCATAGTCCACCATGGCAATCTCGTCTGCGTCCGTCTTCCGATAGTCGTCAATGGATTCCACCAACCCCCTGCCCTGAACCTGGTTGACAAATTCGATAAGGGTGGTGGTCCCGCCGACAGCTGCCGCGTTCGACGTCTCGAATCCCCGGACTTTGCTTCCATTATAGGTAAAGGAGAAGTGAACGTGCTGGTCAACACCACCGGGCAAAATATATTTCCCCGTGGCATCCACCACTTCATCTGCCTGCATTTTCAACCCTTCACCAATGGCTTTAATGGACTCGCCTTCCACATAGATATCACCTGTGAACTCACTGTCCGCAGTAACGATGGTTCCGTTCTTGATCAGCACTGACATGTCTTTGCCTCCTCTTCTATTGTTCTCCAAAATGTTGCTATTAAAAGAATCTCTACCACTTATTTATTCTATTGCAATTTAGGATTTTTGTACAGGCCACCAATTGAATTTTCCCACTTTTTGAATTTCGCTGCCTCGGTTGAAGAAAGGCATGTTCATTGATTAGGTATGAATGGGAGGCTAAGGTCAAATCTTACCTATTTAATGATCCCGAATTAGGTAAAAAACAAAGGGTAATGCGTAACGTTACCTATTTTCAGGCCCTGGATTAGGTAAAGATCAAGGTAAAAGTCAGGATCTTACCTATTTTACGTCCCTAGATTAGGTAATAATCAAGGATCAGGAGTAAGCTTACCTATTTTTTGCCCCTAGTTTAGGTAAAGCCTAAATAATAAGATGAATTTTACCTATTCTATGCCCTTGAATTAGGTATAATCAAAGGAAAAGGTGGAATCTTACCTACCTTCCGCCCTGAAAAAATTTTTCATAAAACCAAAAGTGCTGCTAAAACTTATATATTTTTTAAATTCGCACATACTAACAGCAAACAAAACAGGAGGTCAAATTATGGATAATACAAATTATAACCACAGCATCAAATGCTCGGTAAACCAATGCACCCATCATGCTCAGGGCGATGATTACTGTGCTTTGAGTCAAATTAAAGTAGGGACACATGAAAAAGATCCTAAAGATGTAAAATGTACGGACTGTCAATCATTTGAGACCAAATAGTTGGTGTAATTACTATCAACTGAGGCAGAGCCAAGCCAATAGACTTTGGTTGGCTGGTAAGGTGCGCCGGATGGCGCCATTTAATTGGTGTCAGACATTTTATTCTTCCATTTGGTGTCTGACACCTAATCAATTTAGTGTGGCAGGGCTCAGTAGCCTTGTCACACATTTTCTGCACACAATAATTGGAACCCGAATCAGAAACCCAGATAAAACATGTAAAATGCGATGATCAGGACCCCCCCGCCCATTACATATTTCAACACCTTGCTTAACGGACCGTATTTCTCGCTGGATGTTACTTTATTTACAAATCCCACCGAAGTTCCTGCAATCAAAACCAGTACGCTATGCCCAATTGAATAACACAGCAGGAGCAACACCCCCCAGGCAACGTTTCCGCTTCGTGCGACGATACCCAGCAAAACAACCAGGACCGGCGTTGCGCAAGGCGAGGAGAAAATTCCTCCTAAAATACCTGTTGCCAACGCTCCCACATACCCTGTTTTTGTATTCCTATCTGTAAGGTAGGTAGAAGGAATGAAATTGTAAATCTCAAATATTTGGAGCGCCATCAGCACCATTAAAATGCCAAGGGCAATGTACCACCAGCCACCCGATCCCCCAATGAGTTTGCCCAGCAAGGAAGCTGCGGTTCCGAGAGCGGTGAAGGTGATTGCCATTCCCAGAGCAAAAGTGAGCGACAACCGAAACGAGCGCTTCGGATCATTATGACCGGCGCCTCCCACATAGCCGATTACAAGGGGTACGGTGGATAACGCACAGGGCGTAAAGGCGGTCAACACACCTGCCAGCAAAGCCAATAACGGCGCAATCCAAAAGCTCCCTTGTATGAGTTCTGATAAAAGCCGAAGCCACTGATCAATCATTCTTCCATCCCCATTTCAACGAGAATTGAACGAATTTCGTCCTCGGTCATAATCCCCTCTTGAGCTGTAAAAACGTGTTCCTCTGTGTCCCTGGTGCTGTATAGGATCATTTGCGTCGTTTCCGAATCCGGCGGCAGGTATGGATTTCCGTCCTTGTCGAAAAACATCAGAGTGGGAATTACACTGATGGGGTAGCCTTCCGCCAACTCAGGGGATTCCCAGACATCCATGTATCTAATGATGGCCTTCCCCTGCAAATCTCTATTCAGCTTCTCAATGGTAGGAGCCATCTCACGGCAAGGCGGACAGGATTCGGACCCAAAATCAAGCACGATTGGAAGCCCGTAAGTTTTTAGATGCTCAAGGTCCAGAGACTCCGTCACATTCAGGGCAAAGTCCGGATTCCCATTGGCCGGCTGCTCTCCGTCGGTGTTTCTTTGCGAGTCCTTTACGAACCAAATGCTCACAATAACTAGCACGATTAAAAGGGGGACAAGGATCTTGGCTGCCTTCTTGTTATTTGTGATTTCCCGCTGTTGGTTTTCCATTCAATATTCCTTCCTGTAATGATATCTTTTCTTATACCCATTGTTTCCGTAATATCTAACATCTTTCTGCACATTATGAACTTGCTTTATTTCGCTATTTATCCTGCAAGATTCCTGTTGTCATTATATGGCATGTGCCGGCTTACCGCGGGAAAAGCCTATGGCCATTAGGTCTAATCCAAATTACATCAGATTTCGGTCTATTATTTAGAATAATATAGGTCCTATTACCCTTGATCTACCTAATATAGACCTATAAATCCGGTTTTTTACTGAGATAAAGCCCGTTCAGCACTGAAAATAGGCCTAATGCACCATGTTTCTACAGGATTTAGAGCTATATTCTGGAACAATATAGGCTTTATTTCCCTTGATTTATTTAGTATTGGCCTATAAACACCGGTTTTTACTGAAAGAAAGCCAGTCCAGCACTGAAAATAGGCCTCACAAATGATGTTTTACAGAATTTAGACCTATGTTCTGAAATAATATAGGCTTTGTTTCCCTTGATGACCTAAATAAAAACCTATAAAACCGGCTACTACTGAGAACGTAGCTTAAATACATCTTAACGGGTTAACGACAAATATAATGTGATTAAGTTACATAGAAAAATTTCATTTATGCTAAAATTGGGTAACAACCACTAAACGAAATACAAAAGAAACTCCATTTTCATTTTATGAAATTTGTTTAAGAGAGGTTTCTGACACTGAATCCAACCTTGACCTAGGGATAAATTACGAGCAGGAGAAAGGAGATTGGTATGAAGCGAGTTTTACTCAGTACATTGGCAGGAGCCCTTATTGGCTACTTGTATTATAGATTTATCGGCTGCTATTCCGGAACCTGTTCCATAACATCCGACCCCTTAGTATCGACATTTTACTTTGCAATCATAGGATTGCTATTTGGCTTCGTCATTAAAAAAGAAACGAGGAAAGCAGAATGAAACGTCCATGGTACACCTATTTATCACCTTGAATGATAATGCCTTTGCTGCTGTTAGCAGTAATGCTTATAACCTGGTTGTTCGGATAAAGGGTTCCTTTTGGGACCCTGCCTTATCATCAATTGTCACAAGGAGGAAACGAACTTGAAAAATGTGATTTTATTTTCTACAAAGACCTGACCCCATTGCAGAACAGCGAAGGAGTTCCTGTCGCAAAACAAGATTCATTATATCGAGAAAGATATAAACACAGATACTCAAGCCCGGTCCGAGCTGATGCGAAGGGGCATCACAGGGGTCCCATCCTTTCTGATTGGCGATGACATGGTTGTGGGTCTGGACCAATCGCGAATCCTGGCTTTGGTCGACCATCGAGTGGTGGCTTGTGAGAAATGTGGTACGAAGATGCGCATACCTACCAACAAAGGAATGATAAAGGCCACATGTCCTAAATGCGGTAACAAGTTTACGGTTTAGAATCCACCCCTTGTGCGAAATCAATAATTTCAGAAGTTGATAGTTCCATGCCCTTGTCCATCGTTTCAATCTCGTCATCGGGGAATCCATCAAAAGGCACCTTCTTTGTATCGTGAGCCCTCACGTGTTCCTGTTGCGATGGATCAATAAAAAACTCACCGTTATTCCCGACGATGCGATCCCTTGAAAACGGAGTGTTCATACCTTTTTGCAAATTGTACTTCTCTATGAATTCGCGGTCGATAGGCACATTACCCCTTGACGTTTCAATATATAGTTTTTCCATGTTCCCTCCACAAAAAATAAATGTACTTCGTATTAATTTCCCTAAATTTCAATATTTAATACACAACCACGGGGTCTGTCCCCGTGGCTCTATATGTTAGCAATTTGGAGAGAAACCACTTTCGTTCCACCAGCAACCTCCTGCCGTCCCACTTCTTTGAATCCAAACTTTTCGTGGAACTTCAGAGATACAGGATTCGGCGGTTCTATATCAATCTCAGCAGCCACTAATGGCACGCCTGTATCTCGGGCATGCTGAAATACTTCTTCGTACAGAAGGCTTCCAAGACCTGCTGTCTGCTTTTTCAAGTCAACAACAACTCTGTCTACGTATAGAAAATTGGGATAATGACTGGCAAACCATAGATAATTTACGCTGTCATAGTCTGCGCCTTCCCGAAAAGCAAGGCAAAAGGCTAAGATCTGCCCCTCATTAGTTGCAACCTTGCAGAGCTCGGCCTCTTCAAACATATGCTCCAATCTTTCCCGAGACATGGGTGAGAGAAAGTGGACAGATTCTTCGTTGATCCTCAGAATCTCTTGAAAATCTTTCGGTTCTGCGGACCGGACTGTCCCATCGACCACGCCCTTTTTTCCGTTAATATTACTATTTTCCAAAGTTAACCTCCTGTTGCAGGTCCCCGATTCGACCTGAGAATTACACCTGCTATGATACCTTTTGTAATCCGATAAAAGTTCTACTAACAATCAAAGTTACTTTACACATCATAGAATACACCAATCCCACCCTGATTCAATCCCATTTTATACAAATGTTTGATTTGCATCCGCGGAGACTGCCCCTATTTCTGGCTTTCGCCTTTGATTTTATCATAAGCTGCCTCAGTGACATCCGGGTCTGTATCGTTAAAAATCACTTTTTTCCCATCCACTTCAAAATATATAAAGGGTGGCGTGTCAGCGTCCACAAAGAGCTTGACGGCCCCAAATTCTGTCGTCCTGAAGTTGCCTTTCAGCTTTGACCCAATCGCTGATCCGTTGGTTCGAACCTCAATATTGGGCAACTCTTCAAGGAGCTGCACATTGTTTATCTCTTCCCAGCCATACACATCCCCATACATCCCGTGAATTTCCAAGCCCTCGTCCATAAAGGAAACTTCTGTATCCCGAGCTGAGAAAAACAGTATCACCACCACAAACACCAGAGTAGCCACCATCATCACGCCCGGGACGATAAGCTTTTTCCCAGCGCCCCTTCGTAACCGTCCGTGCTCGTCGAACAAATTATAATCATATCGTTGAGACATTATCGCCAAAACTACCGAGGACAACATGAGGAAAATGAATACCGGCATCATGGGCGGATCCATACCGGCCGCGTCGAGTACGCCCATTAAAAGGAACAAGCCCCCGTTAATATAGGAATAAATCCCAATCAGTCTAGCTAGCCTTCTCACATCTATGTTGGCTTTTTTCTCTTTCCGCTTGGTGTTGTAGCCGGAAATGAGAAAATAAAGTTTGCCCACATGGACTGCCAAGCCCAAAAGGATGAGAGACGCCCCGATAATCAAATATAACCACATGGTAAACCTCCCAATAAACACTTTGCTTTAATCTATTTTATATGATGCAGTATTCCATTACAACTGCTATTAAACTCTATAGCTTAAGCATGAAACCACATCTCAAAGCTTAGGTCATGCTGTGTGTCAGGCCTTCCGGTCACATTAAGCTAGCCATAATCGCAATAAGAATTAAATGGTTAGCTTTTGACCACTCGGTTCCAGTGGAAGCTAACCATAATTGCCAAATTGAAGCCGAATGGTTAG
>CAYLVS010000021.1:7336-13796 GCA_964387185.1 uncultured Oscillospiraceae bacterium
TCCAGTGGAAGCTAACCATAATTGCCAAATTGAAGCCGAATGGTTAGCTTTTGACCACTCGGCTCCAGTGAAAGCTAACCAGATCTTTGCTACAACCGAAAATTTTGCACAGATTTGCTCCTTAAACATCTTTTTACTCCAAATATCTGCACACAAGTGGAAAACTTGCACAAAAATGCTCGTTGAAAAACCATTTGAAATGGATTCAGGTGATGTGAACCGTTACAAGACTTAGACAACTTCATCTTTTTACAATTTCCTATTGCATTCATGGAACGATTGTGTTATATTATTAACAAATATTATCGTACTGAGTTTGCAAGGGTTCGTCCCAAGCAGGAAGGCGAGAGAATAGAATGTTGGTTTTTTGTGTAAAAACTATCTATCCTTATGCCTTCTCATAAGGATTTTTTTATGAAAAAATTAATTGACAAACTAGCTGCAACACAAACCTCGGAAAAAGAAGAACTGCTGTTTCTCCTTTCAAACATAGATCAAAGCAGCAGAAATTATCTTTTTACAAAATCGAGGAAGGTTGCGAAACAACACTTCAACGACCAAATCTATCTTCGGGGGCTAATCGAGCTTTCAAACTATTGCAAGTGCGATTGCCTGTATTGCGGCATTCGCAGAAGCAACAAAATGGCAGAGCGCTACCGCCTCACACCTGAGGAAGTCCTCGACTGTTGTGAAATAGGTCACAATCTAGGCTTCCGCACCTTTGTGCTCCAAGGCGGGGAAGATCGTCATTTTTCAGACGATATCATAGTCTCCATGGTCACATCTATCAAGTCCGCCTATCCGGATTCTGCCATCACCCTTTCCCTCGGCGAAAAGAGCAAAGCTTCTTACCGGAGGTACTTTGAAGCGGGCGCAGACCGTTACCTTTTGCGCCACGAGACCGCGGATCCGACCCATTACGCGAAGCTTCACCCCAAAGGCCAGACCCTGGAGAGCAGAATGAATTGCCTCCACGATCTCAAGTCCATCGGCTACCAGGTGGGAACGGGTTTCATGGTCGGCTCCCCGTACCAAACCTTGGAAAACCTCGTGAACGACCTCCTATTCATTCAGGAATTTCAACCGCATATGGTTGGCGTCGGACCCTTTCTCCCCCACCACAACACCCCATTCGGCCACCATGCAAAAGGAAGTATGGAGCTCACGCTGCTCATGATCGCAATTTTGAGGCTTATGATTCCCAATTTGCTCATTCCTTCCACCACCGCGCTGGGAACCATTGACTTCACCGGAAGAGAGAAGGGCATCCTGGCAGGCGCCAACGTGATCATGCCCAACCTTTCACCGACCAACGTCCGCAAAAAATATTTGCTTTATGATAATAAAATCAGCACAGGTCAGGAGGCCGCCGAGGGTGTCATAGTTCTGCGGAATCGTATGGAAGCCCTCGGGTACCGGATCCCTGTAAGCCGGGGCGACTTCCGCCCTGTCCATCAGCATGGAAATACCCGGCATCTTTGTCCGTCCCCTTTATCCATCCATTGAAAGGAGCTCATACCATGTACAATCCTCTATCTAAAAGAGCCACCGAATTCATCGACGACGCTGAAATCCTGGAAACCATTGAATACGCCAGGGCGAACAAACACAACGCCCAGCTAATTAACAGCCTCATAGAGCGCGCCAGAGACTGCAAAGGCCTTTCCCACCGAGAAGCCGCGGTCCTGCTTGAGTGTGAGCTACCGGAGCAAAACGAAAAAATCTTAAAACTTGCAAAGAAAATAAAGGAACAGATCTACGGCAACCGTATCGTAATGTTTGCGCCCCTTTACCTATCCAACTACTGCGTTAACGGCTGCGTTTACTGCCCTTACCATAAGAAAAACAAAACCATTCACAGAAAAAAACTCACCCAAGAGGAAATTGCCCGGGAAGTCGTAGCCCTGCAGGACATGGGCCACAAACGCCTGGCGCTGGAAGCAGGAGAAGACCCAGTCAACAACCCCATCGATTATATCCTGGAGAGCATCGAGACGATTTACGGAATCAAACATAAGAACGGAGACATTCGCAGAGTCAATGTGAATATTGCCGCAACAACCGTTGAAAATTACCGCAAATTAAGGGATGCCGGAATTGGCACCTACATTCTTTTCCAGGAAACCTATCACAAAGAAAACTACGAGGCGCTGCACCCCACAGGCCCCAAGCATAATTATGCATACCACACGGAAGCCATGGATCGGGCCATGGAAGGCGGAATCGATGATGTGGGAATCGGCGTGCTTTTCGGGCTGAACATGTACCGCTATGATTTTATCGGCTTACTGATGCACGCGGAACACTTAGAAGCAAGCTTGGGAGTCGGCCCACACACCATTAGCGTGCCGAGGATCTGCCCAGCCGACGATATCAGCGTGGAGGATTATGAAGATGCCGTACCCGACGAAACCTTTGCCAAAATCGTTGCAATCCTGCGCATTGCCGTTCCTTACGCGGGCATGATCATTTCAACACGGGAGTCCCAGAGGGTCCGCGAGAAGCTTTTAGACCTTGGAATCTCTCAGATCAGCGGTGGCTCAAAGACCAGTGTCGGCGGCTATGACAAGCCCGAGCCCATGGGTGAAAATTCCGCGCAGTTTGACATCAGCGACCACAGAACTCTGGACGAAATCGTGGATTGGCTTCTAGAGCTAGGCTACATTCCCAGTTTCTGCACCGCCTGCTACCGCGAAGGGCGCACCGGAGACCGCTTCATGAGCCTTGCGAAGTCCGGCCAAATTGCAAACTGCTGCCATCCAAACGCGCTGATGACCTTAAAGGAATACTTGGAAGACTACTCCTCACCCCATACCAGGCAGCAAGGAGAGAGGGTCATATGGGAACAGGTTGGCCTTATTCCAAATGAAAAAGTCCGCACGCTGGCCATCCAACATCTGACGGAAATGAAGGAAGGATTACGGGACTTCCGTTTTTAGCCGAAAGAAAGGCTGAATGAGTTATGAAGGGAATCAATATGAGTCTTAACGCAACAACGGTGGGCAACCGCCTCCACATCGGCATATTTGGTAAGAGAAACAGCGGGAAATCCTCTTTAATCAATGCCCTGACCGGGCAGGAGGTAGCCCTTGTATCTGACGTAGCCGGAACCACCACCGACCCAGTGAAAAAAGCCATGGAAATCTCCGGGCTCGGGCCTTGTGTTTTCATTGATACTGCCGGCTTCGACGACGTGGGTGAGCTGGGCGGGATGCGAGTCGATAAGACGAAAAAGATCATTGAAAAGACAGACTTGGCTTTGGTTGTTTTCAGCGATGAGGATATTTCCCGCGAAATCTCATGGATTGGGGCCCTTCGAGAACTCGAAACTCCTGTAATACCGGTAGTCAATAAAGCCGACATTCTCACGGATGCAGAAGCCCTCTGCGATCTGGTTCAGCAAAATAGTAGGCTTCGCCCAATTTTGGTCAGTGCAAAAAACAGAACGGGCATTGATGAACTCCGTGCCGAGATTATAGAACAGCAACCTCATAATCATGAAGCTGAAGAGATCACCGGCAACCTGGCAAGAGACGGGGATACTATTTTGCTGGTCATCCCTCAGGATATTGCGGCCCCTAAAGGCCGCCTGATTCTGCCCCAGGTCCAGACCCTGAGAGAACTTCTGGATAAAAAGTGTGTTGTTCTGTGTGCTACAGCGGACAAAATGGATGCGGCATTAGCCGCCCTGGCAAAGCCCCCCACATTGATCATTACGGATTCGCAGGTTTTTCCACTCGTCTACAGCAAGAAGCCCAAGGAGAGTAAGCTGACCTCATTTTCTATTCTTTTTGCCAATTACAAGGGAGATTTGCAGCATTTCATCGAAGGTGCAAAAGCTATTGATGCGCTGGACGAAAACTCCAAAGTCCTGATCGCAGAGGCCTGCACCCATGCGCCTCTCACCGAGGACATCGGTCGCACTAAAATCCCGGCTCTGCTTCGCCGCAAAATCGGCCAAGGCCTAGAGATAGACGTAGTCGCCGGTTCCGATTTTCCCCAGGACCTCTCACCCTACAGTCTGATCATCCACTGCGGCGCCTGCATGTTCAACAGAAAGCACGTCCTTTCGCGGATCAGACAAGCGAAGGCGCAGGAAATCCCAATCACAAATTACGGGGTAGTACTGGCGAAACTGTCCGACATCTTGGATAAAATCGATTACTGATATCAGCAGCAAATGATCTTTCAACGGCATATCTGTGCAAATTTTCCACTTGTATGTATAAATCTGGGTTCAAAAGCTGTTTTGTAGCTAAATCTGTGCAAATTCTTCGGTTGTAGCAAGGATCTGCCTTGCATTCTGCCTACAAACGAAAATTTTGCTCACTTAGGGGCGAATTAGAGTAAAATCCGAACAAAATGTGCATACAATCGGATTTTTTTCACATTTGGATGGAGGGGGCAGTATATATGATTTATGTAATGATCTGCCGCCTAACTGGCAGTGTGAACAGTAACTATTTATTATATAGCTTCTCTTTATAGTATCCCTCTGACAAATACAGTGCTCCCAGCGGGTTATGTGCAAGGACCCGATCCTTGACGGCAAGTACGGTGACGGGAGCCTCCGCGTGTTTTATAAAAAGCGAGTCATGTCCGATGCAAAGACCCAGAACGATATTGAGATCTGTTTTGGCCCGGTTCAGCAGGATTGCCTGTCCAATGGGATTGCACATAGGTTCAAAGGTTTCGGGACAGAGTTTCTCCTCTTCCGTCAGGCCGAGAAACTCTTTGTCTATGCTTCCATTTTTACAAACCACCGACTCAACGGAAAATCCATGGTGCCTAAGGATTTTAGCCAAAATCGACGCCTCCCGGCTAAATCCTACGCAGAAGGCAATTCCCAGCTTCCGGAATCCGCATTTTTTTGCAAAATCAATAGTCTCCTCAATTCTGGTCTTTTGGCAATACCCTTCCTTTTCCACCAGTGCGGCAGAGTGTGCCAGAGCATGATCTGCAGGGTCCTTATATGCACTTTTGGCATTCACTATATACTCAGTGTCCCTGCTTGGACAGTTGGCAGGCATCTGATCTATTTCGCCGCTGTCACAATACTTTCCCGCACAAGATGCACAGGTATACATTCCATCTCCCCCTTATCTTCACGTTCGAACTTGCCGCTTTCCTGAAATTAACTGCCTCATTCAAATAGGATCTCCAGCAGCTCCTCCCGTGAAACAGCTCCGAAGTATGGCGTCAGGTCAATATCTCTCATTGCTTCTTCCAGCGTCTTTCTGTCATAACGGAGCCCTGTGAGTCTTTCTGCAAAGCCTTCAGTATCAACTATACTGAGATAGTCACCATAGAATTTACACTCTTTGATGAGACCGTCTTTCACCTGGATCAAAACCCCGACTTTACCGCCGGGAAAACGCTTTTCCGAACGGTAATTAAATGCGGGAGATTCCCCATAGGTCCAATCCCAGGACGCAAATTTACTCCTTGCATTTTCCTCGATTTGTTTCAGGTCTTCTTCCGTGAGTCTGATTTCCTCGGAACGATAGTCATCGGACAACCTCTTTTGAAGCTGCTCGCGGAATGCATCGATGGTCATGTCTTCCTGCAGGAGCTCCCGGATGTTGCACACCCGGCTTCGAATGGATTTAATTGCTTTGGACTGGATCTTGTCGGCGGAGACGTTCAAGGACTCCACCAGATCCTCCAATTTGACGTCAAAGAGCAGGGTCCCATGCTGGAGAAATTTCGTCCGATGCAACCTCTGGGCATTGCCGGAAATTTTCCGGTCATTGGCTATGATGTCGTTTCTCCCGAGGAGCATGGCCTCGACCCCCAGCTCCTTCAATACCTTGATCACAGGATTTGCAAAGACAGAAAAGTCCGTTGTTCTATCCGGATCCACTTTAGAAATGAAGGTGAAATTCAGGTTTCCCAAGTCGTGGTAAACCGCCCCGCCTCCGGAAACCCTCCTCACCACTTTAATGCCCCGCTCTTCTACAAACCGGGCGTTAATCTCCTCCATGGTATTCTGGTTCTTCCCTATGATAATGGAGGGCTCATTCTGCCAAAGCAAAAAGTAGTCTTCTCCCGGATCCACATGCATGAGGCAGTATTCCTCCAAAGCAATGTTGAAATATGGATCCGTGCTGTTATTGATAATGTATCTCATTGGCACCTCTTTCTTAATTGTTAACTCGTTCCAAAAGGTATATTATTCTTCCGACTTTTTCCATTTAAGCACCGGGCTTCTGGCCGCCAGGACCTCATCGATTCTCCGCACCGGTGTATTGTGGGGCGCTTCCTTGAGCAGCTTCGGGTTCTCTTTCGCCTCTTCCGCAATTTTTATCAGCGCATCGATGAACTCGTCCAGGGTCTCCCGGCTTTCCGTTTCCGTGGGCTCGATCATCATGGCTTCGTGAACGATGAGGGGGAAGTAGACCGTCGGCGGATGGTATCCGTAATCCAAAAGCCTCTTTGCAATATCCAGGGTAATCACATC
>CAYLVS010000022.1:0-6199 GCA_964387185.1 uncultured Oscillospiraceae bacterium
TGCTATAGCCACCCGTCTTTTCTGGCCGCCTGAAAGATCAAAGGGAGAACGCTGACCGATTTCCTCATAGGAAAGCCCAACCAGCTTCAGCGCTTCCTTCACTCGCTCTGCTGTCTCTTCTTCCGATAAGCCCAGGTTCAGAGGACCAAAGGCTACATCTTTTTCTACCGTTTCTTCGAAAAGCTGGTATTCCGGATACTGAAAAACCAGACCAATGGTCTGCCTTATGTCTCGCAGCTTTACAGAAGGATCCGTAATATCCAGCCCATCCACTAGTATATTGCCGGATTTGGGTTTAAGGAGTCCGTTCAAATGTTGGATTAGGGTGGACTTCCCTGAGCCCGTGTGGCCGATAATGCCAACGAAGCTCCCATCTGCGATTTCAAAGCTGATATCCTCCAGGGCTACCGTTTGATAAGGCATGCCCTCGCTGTATATATGTGTCAGATTTTTGACTTGTATTGGCATAGAAAATCCACCATTTCTTCATCCGTTATCATGTCTGCAGGAACAGGGATGCCTCTCCTCCGCAAACGGTCTGCCAAATCCACGGCAAAGGGTACATCCAGGTCCATGCTCCGAATCTCTTCCACCCTGGCGAAAACATCCCGGGGAGCCCCATCCAGTATGACCTTACCTTTGTCCATGATGATGACCCGCTCTGCCTGTGCTGCTTCCTCCATAAAGTGGGTGATCAGCACGATGGTGATTCCCTCCCCATGAAGCTTTTTAATGATATCCATAACCTCTTGCCTGCCGTTAGGATCCAGCATGGCAGTGGGTTCATCAAAAATGATACATTCCGGCCGCATGGCCACAACTCCGGCAATGGCAATCCTCTGCTTCTGTCCGCCGGAAAGCAGATGAGGAGCTTTTTTCCTCTCTTCGAACATGTTCACCGCATAGAGTGATTCATCCACACGCCGCCGAATTTCCCCCGGTTCTATGCCAAGATTTTCCGGTCCGAAGGCCACATCATCCTCTACGATGGAGGACACCAGTTGATTGTCGGGATTTTGAAACACCATGCCCGCAGACTGGCGTATCTCCCAGATCTTATCCGGGTCTGTCGTATCCCAGCCCTTGACAAAAACCGAGCCCGCCGTGGGCACGAGCAGGCCATTGATGTTTTTGGCGAGAGTGGACTTTCCCGAACCGTTTCTTCCGATAATGGCGTTAAAACTCCCGGGATGAAATTGCAGGTTTACATGGTCTACCGCCGGTTCTTCGGGCACTAAATCGTCACTTTTATATTGGAATACCAGATCCTCTATGGAAATAATGGGGTCCATCTACTCTTTCACCCTCTTTTCCGCCTCTGAAACCAGCCAATCACAGGTATCGAAAAACACCTTGCTCATGGTGCTGTCGTTGAAGTCCAGGTTAAATTCGATACTGCTCAGGTAGGTAAAGTACTCTTTCAGAACCCAAGTCAATGTTGCCTCCGGCTCTGCAAGTAGGAAACTTTGATAAACCGTTCTCGCTTCTTCCGAAAATTCTTTTGTCGTGTAGTCAAAAATAGGAGTGTTGGTGGTTCCCATCAGCATGGTATTGAGATGACTTGTATAGATCCACATGGCATCCGCGATCAAGTATTCATTATCGGAATTTGCTTTCACCAGCTTCTCCGCCGCGTGGGTTCTCGTCAGCAGCTCCTCCCAGCTTATTGCCAGAGTAGCATTCTCCGAAGTGGGTTTCGCAATGAGTTCTGCTGATAACCGAAAGAGCTCAGTCAGGGGCTCCGAGATATGCTCTTCGTATTTTTCCAGTAGCATGTTGTAATTCACCCTCAACACCGGTATATTCTCGTAGAGCGTCACCTTGAGAGCGCCGGCTCTAATATCGTCATAGTAAGATTTCAGTTCGCTGTTTTGAATCTTTTCCTGGTCAATAAGCCTCGTTTCGGCGTCAAGATAAACACCGAGCTCCTGTATCGTCGTCTTGTCATTGTTTTGTGTAATGTAATCCAACAGATATTCCCGGTAGGCAATTACCATATTCGTTGCAATTTCTTCGCTGACATTTTCAATGTTCTTGTCTAAAAAATCCGCGTTTGCGCGAATGTTCTCTGCAGTTGCTGTATTGGCAATCAGCATGGTGAATTCCGATTGAATCATTTCTTTATCCGCACCACAACCGGTGATGACAAGATTCATCACAAGTGCAATGAATAAAACTGCTGCGGTCTTACGCATCCGGCAGTCCTCCTATATCATGAGTATTCAGTTCGACAGTATTTAATTATACTCTATTAGAAATTGGAATTCAAGGAAAAGCAATGGAAGTTGCTTTCTTGTTAGGAAGTAGAACTGAGGCCAAATGAGCAAAAAATCAAGTGCGTAATTTTATTTGAAAAATCACCGTACTAATTGAAATTTTGCACAAATCCAGTTGTTATGTTGCGTTGTCAACGTAATACTTGAAATTTTGCACATTTGGAGCATTATATTAGATAGGGTGAATGTAACGAAGTGGCGAATACATTCGATTAAAGAGCAAACCACAGATAGTTTTCATCACACATTACGGTTTCCGGTATATCGTCCTGTTCGGGCGTAAAGCGAAGAATATTGTTCTCCGTGTCTACCCGAACTCCGTCGGGTGCATATCCCGTAACAACGTAAAAAAGTAGTAAATCTTTCGTCTCCTCGTCGATTAAAGACCTGTGGACCAAAAAACGAATGTTCACTTCCTCAAAGTACAGGTCGTAGGCACAGCCAAGATATCGATGCAGTCTCATTTTGCCTCATTGCTCCTCGTAGTATTATAACGCTTAAGTAGAAAGATTTCGACTTTAGAAATTTTTCTTACCTCTGTGCGTTTTAATGAGGCCAATAACTTCTTATGCCTCATTATATGCTTACAATAGTAATATTCCACTACATACAGAACATATTACAGCCAAATTTTAAATTGCATTCACAGGTGTGGTGCTTTTTCACGTTTAAAATAAAAATAGAGCTTGGCGTGCTCTATTAGGGGATTATGCCCATTTCATCTGTTTCACAGCAACTCCTGCCGCACTTTGCTGCCATTCGATCTGTTTATAAATTTCATTCCAGTTTTTTACTCTAACTACATTATGGGGTAAATCGCCTTGGTTATATGTGCAGTCAATCAGCAATACCTTAAAACCGGCTTTGGAGAGTTGAATCACATTATCATAGCTGTCCTCGATGAAGAAGTCGGATTTCAGCTGTTTCGCTTTCCAGATCTTGTTCGGCGTCCCCAACAAGGTCAATGAGTCCATCGGCAGCTCATATTCCTCCAGCCACTCTTCGGTAACCTTACGCATACCTTCTTCCCGGGCCGTCACGTAGTGAATCTGATGCCCCTGTTGTGCCAACCTGTTTAAGATATCCTGCACACCGAAACGGATCTCCGCTTCTTTGTGAATCAATCTGCCATACAGGTGATAGAACAGGTTATAGGTTCCCGGCGTCAAATTCAAGGCCTCCTCAACAGAATAATAGGTAACTTCCTCAGGCTTGACGCTTGTTCCAAAATAATCATTTGCGCGCTTCAGCCAATAATACGGATCGGTCAGCGTACCATCAATATCGATACATAGGTTCATTTTTTTCGTCACCTCCTTTTACTTTCATTTATGCTTGGATTATAACAGGCAATTGTTCGTTCTTAATTAAAGACATATCAAAAAAACGTAAAATTATTAGCCGGGGTGGCAAACAACACGTCCCCCTGCCCCCCTTCCCCCTGCCCCCCTGGTTGTTAAACCTGCAGAGAGGAGCCCCCGCGACGCGGAGGCTCCTCTCTGTAATGTTTCTTATTTCTTTTATCTGTGATGCATGATTGCCTTCACTCTTTATTAATTTACCCGAGGACCTTTTTAATTACATCCAGGTCCTTATTCTGAAGTATGCCCGAAAGAATAGGCTCCTTGCTCGCTGACCCGTTTTGCTTCTTGGTGTCTTCAATGCTCTGATTCAACATAGAAATGGCTTTTTCTTCAGGTTCGCTTTTCCCATTCTTATAAAATGCCAATGATCTGTAATAACCTTTGTACTTCACGGGATTTACCAGCAAACTGCCACCTTCGGAAGCAATGCGTTTCCCTTCTACCAGAACGTCCATGCCGGAAGCATTCTCAAGATAAACAACTTCCACTTTGTCAGAATACTGTGCGTTGACCTTCTTATTGTTTGTCACAACGATTCTTTTCATCTTCCTTTCCCCTTTCTTATACTCACACCTGAAACTACAATCCCTTTTCTTGTTTCCATATTACGCCATGCACCGGGATTGATGGCAATATACAAAAACACGAAAAGGTGAAGTGAGGTTTACCTTTTTCCAAGGGTTACCGTTCACGAAAAGTGGAGATGTTAACTAAATTTCAAAATATTTTTTTCTGTGTATAAGATAATACTATTTTCTTATACACAGATTCAAATTTTTCTTTTTTTAGTTAGGAATCCAGTAGTCATTCCTTAAAATAAGCAGGAATTTCAGCACATCTTATACACAAAACATAATTCCAGTAAAAAAAGATAACAGGAGTATGAACAGTAACAAGAGGATGCCACTGAGATATTACTGTGTACTGCGAGGATTGACGAAAAACTACAGGGTGTTTATACTGAAGCTAACAGAGATTGGTATTTTCAACCGGGAGGACAGGCAATGAAAATTGGTACCTTTGCGAAAAAATTCAATCTAAATACCAGTACCGTGAGATTTTACATCAACAACGGGCTCTTGACTCCCAATCGTGAAGGGGGCCAATACACCTTCGATAAAGAATGTGTTTCCAACATGGAGAAAATCCTGAAGTATAAGAAGTATTATTTTTCTCTGGAGGAAATTCAGCTCCTGTTCTTTCTGGAAAAGGCATCCCGCTTACAGGACGAGATCGTTTTGGAAGTCTGTGCGGATATGATGCGTAACAAGAAAAACCATCTGATTGATGAAAGAGACAATCTGGCTCGCTTTATAAATGAAATCGACAAGGAAATCGAGGAACTCCAAACCCTTGCTCCCAGTGACGACACTCCCGCGGGGGTTCCTTTTCTTTTTATTCCCTATCTATATTGCCCTCGCTGCCATGTACCCTTGCAGTTGGATTCCGCCAGCCTTTCAAAGGGAAACATCCAACAAGGTGTTTTGTCCTGTGAGTGCTCCTATTCCGCTGCTATAACTGACGGCATCATCCTTTGTAAAGACATCACAGAGGAAACACCCTTCCGCGCTTTTGAGAATGTAGAATCTGTCATGGCTATGAAGGACCAGTTTAGCTCGACCTACAGGAGGCTTATCACTAAGGCCTACGTATGGATGTACCATCGTATAACAGGCTCGTTGAACGAGGGAAACTGTTTTATGACCGGTCCTTTTACCTTTAACTTTGTGCTGGAATATATGAGCAAGCTGGGCAAAAACAATGTTTTCATCATCCTGGATCCTTCACTCAAGCGAATCCAAAAATTGAAAAAATATTTGGATTCACGGGGTTCCAATTTTATTTTTATCGTGGGTAAGCCTGAGGATCTTCCTGTTAAGGCTGGTACGGTAGATTTCTACATAGATGATTACTCAACGGTAAACTCACTCTTTACATACAATAACTTTGCCACAGAACAGATCGCGCCCCTTCTCAAGCCAGAGGGAGAAGTGGTGGGAATCTTCACATCCTATCAAAAAGCGCCACGAAGTATTCGCAACTTTAAAAGGGACCATCCTGACTTCATGCCGGAAATGATGACATTTGCCGGTCTGAAGCAGAAATGGTCCTCTGCCGGTATCAAAATAACTGAAGTTAAGAGCACCGGTACAACAACGCCCGGGGAGCTTCACTTTCCTCAGAATGAACAAGGAGAGGTGATTGAAGTATACGGGTATCACGGAAAAAAAGGTAAATAAAACTGCAACCACAGGGTTCCTGTGCTGGTCAATCACTCTATGCGTTTGTTATTTCATCCACGAGCTCCTCCATGAGCTCTTTTACAGGCACTATTTTCTTAATCCGATGCACATTGCTCCCGGCAAAGATCAGCCCTTCATCCACATTGCCTTGCACTGCATTGATCAATGCAACGGAGATACAATAGGGTGCTTTCTTAGGATTGCATCCCTTAAGACATTGGAAGCATCCCTTTATTTCATCTCCCTGTTCATTTACTTTGTTAATGAATTTATTATTCAGTGCCCGCCCCGGCATACCCACCGGGCTCTCGATGAT
>CAYLVS010000022.1:6299-8730 GCA_964387185.1 uncultured Oscillospiraceae bacterium
CCCATACCACCCTGTATAATCGGGATATCTGCAATCAAACCGCCTATATTCAGCTTTGGAATCTTCATAATGTACCTCTGTTTTAATGTTATTCGACTGTTTCATCGTAGCATAAAAGATGCTGCAATACAAACATATTATTGGCCCTGATCCCTCTGCTGTAGTATAATTGAATGTGTTTTCAAAATGTACTATTAGAAGGAGCTTGACACTTGCAGACGAGAAGAAACATGAATAATGGCGATACGCTCTCCGTTTTAGGGTTTGGCTGTATGCGGCTTCCCACAAAGAATGGCGGCATCGACGAAGAGAGAGCAATAGCTATGATACGGGGCGCCGTGGATAATGGCGTGAATTATTTTGATACCGCCTACATCTACCACAATGGTAAAAGTGAATCCCTTTTGGGCGACGCCCTTCTGGACGGGTACCGTGAGAAGGTCAAAATCGCTACCAAGCTCCCGCCCTTCATGGTATATAAATTGGAGCACGCAGAAAAGATTTTCAATAATCAGCTGTCCAGGCTGAAGACAGACAAAATCGACTACTATCTCCTGCACATGCTCACAGACAAAGCCATGTTCGAACGGCTTGCATCCCTTGGTGTCATGGACTGGCTGGAGAGCATAAAGGCTAATGGCGCAATCGACAATATCGGTTTTTCCTTTCATGGCAGCAAGGCGGATTTTGAAGATATCATAAAAGCCTATCCCTGGGATTTCTGCCAGATCCAATACAACTACCTGGACGAAAACCGCCAGGCTACAAAATCGGGTCTATTGCTGGCTGCTCAAATGGGGATTCCCGTAATCGTCATGGAGCCTCTGCGGGGAGGAAAGCTTGTAACGAGCCTACCGGAGGAGGTAACACACGCTTTCCATCGCTTTGATGCCGACCGGACTCCGGCGGAATGGGCTCTGAGGTGGGTTTGGGACCACCCGGAAGTCAATGTTTTACTGTCCGGCATGGGTACAGAAGAGCAAGTGGCGGAAAACATCCGAATCGCAAGCCACGTGCAACCCAACTCCTTATCGAAAGAGGAATTGCAGATTTTTGACCGGGTCAAAGAAATTATTATGGAAAAGACTAAAATACCCTGCACCGCTTGCGGTTACTGTATGCCCTGCCCTTACGGCGTAGATATTCCGGGATGCCTTTCCGCCTATAACGATAAATATTTATTAGGTAGCAAAAATGTGCGGCTCAGGTACATGCAAACCTTGGGATCCATGTCGGCGCGACCGGCCAATGCGTCACAATGCAGGGAGTGCGGGAAATGCGAACCTCATTGTCCTCAGCAAATCGCCATTCCCAAACAGTTGAAAAGAGTAGCAAAAGAATTAGAGGGTCCCCTCTATAAACCATTGGCATCCATAGCAAGAAAAGTGTTGAGAATCAGCAAGCGTTAACAGAATTTCAAGGAGATGGCACATGAGAAGCAACATTATTAAACTGGCAAAAGAAAACCGCATCGACGAAATCCGTTTTATTGATGCGGACGACTTGACAGAAGATCACATTGGGGAGCCGGAGAAGTTTGCAGGGCGACAGCCCAAGGATATAATGCCTGACGTGAAAACAGTGATCGTATTTTCAACATATATAGGGAAATTCGCAACCGATACTTCACAGGAATATGGACGTACCAGCCGTTTGGTGCTTTCCGGTTATTATGCGAATATTGTAAAACCCCTAATACCCATAAAAGAATATTTGGAAGCTCTGGGCCACAAGGCTGTGATTTTAGACGGGGAGAGCGATGATGCTTCTATTCCCCTAAAAGGCGCTGCTGTGAAAGCCGGTTTGGGATGGATCGGTAAAAACTCCCTGCTGATAAGCGGCAAGTATGGATCCTTCCAAGCGCTGGGAGCTATTCTTACAGATGCGGATATCAGTGAAAGCTATCCATTGATGGAAAACCTCTGCGGTGAATGCTTTATATGCAGAGACGCCTGCCCGTCAGGTGCAATCAAGACGCCGCAAATACTCGACAGACCCAATTGTCTTTCTAATTTTTTAGAGGATGACGGCCCTGCGACGGACATTTCCAAAGGCATCGAATTAGAAGGCTATTTCTTTGAATGCGATATCTGTCAAGACGTTTGTCCATGGTGCAGGCAGCATCTCAAAGCGCCCTTGGATACGCCCTATGGCAAACTTTTCGACAGCGGTAAACTGAATCCTATTATGGAATTGCGGCATTTGCGCGATATGGACGAGGACACTTATGAAAAGGAGATTCTTCCCCTGATGATAGGCTATCAGCTGCCCTATAAAACCTTCAAGCGCAATATAGAGATTCTGCTGAGATAAAAGATTCATTACAGCAGGTTAAAAAGCCGGGTTTCCCCGGCTGCTTGTTTCGTATGGTCTAATCCTCTTTTTCTTTATCATCCTTATATTCGGGAGAATCAGCTATTTCATTTAATAA
>CAYLVS010000022.1:8740-13304 GCA_964387185.1 uncultured Oscillospiraceae bacterium
TTATCATCCTTTAACTTTTGTAGTATATTAACAAGAAACTTCGGCACTTGGTTGTTCGTAGCCGCCGCATAGTTTTCCAGTATTGATAATGCTTCATTGGCGATCAGGAAACCGATTACGGCTGCACGAAGCACTCCGCCGGCCCCTGTGATCGTATCTGCAATCACAGCTACAGCCACAACAGCAAAGTACATAAGTTTTTTAACAATGCCCTTAAAGCCAATTCTGCTCGATAGTTCTCCCAGGATATATGCTTTCGAAATTCCTGTCACGTAATCGATTACAATCACTGTAACTAATGCTACCAGCCATACATCCGCCCCTCCAAAAAAATACGAAACAAAGGCAGAAAGAGCTGCCATGATCGCTTTGATTGCGTTTTCCATTTGCTGTTTATCCTTCCTAACAGCTCTTTATAGTTCTACCCCGGCGCCTGTAACTTTATCCCAGGTGACGTCCAATTCCTTCTTTATTACCTCGACAAACTCACGTAACGGGACGTATGTCACGCTGTCGATCAACTTTGCCTGTATTTGCATGTCTCCGATAGAGACGCTGACATCTTTCATGTCATTATCCAGTATATTCACCTCCTGCATATATGTCCCCAGTTGATTGGGGATTCCGCTGATTGACGCCACATCCAAAAATGTGGTTCTGTTGGGTTCTCTTCTTATCTCGTAGTGCAGATGTGACCCGGTGGCGTTTCCGGTTCTCCCCTCAAGGCCCAGTCTATCTCCAACTTGGACGCTTTGTCCCTGCCAGACGTAAGCCTGATCCAAATGTGCAAAATAATAACGGTGATCGGTGCCGGCTTGTCGAATTCGTACATACAGTCCCATACCGCCTGTGGGATGGGTATCTGCTCTTACGGCTTCCACTGTACCGATTAAAGTGGAATAAATCGTTTTATCATCCATTCCCACTAAATCAATGCCCTTGTGAATTGCGCCCTTGAAGATTTGGCTTACCCAAAACTGACCTCTGTGCGGACTGATCATATACTCACCCCTTGATGGTAGCTGTCTTAACTTGACCCATGATGACTAATGGTCTTTATCCATAATATTGCCGTCGTACAAATGTGTTAAAAAACATCTGTCAAAAAAACAGGGACTTGGGTCTCTGAAGAAAAGAATTGATTAGGACCCCGCAGAGTCGCAAGACCTTGTGGGAGAGAAGAAGCAGAGCCGAACTTGCTCCGACACCGTGGACAGAGTGAATTATAGGACTTCCAGAATTCCATGTGGCTTATCCAGCAGCTTTCATTCGTCCTGTTTCTACGGCATAAGAGAACGAATACGATTTGACAATTTCAACTTTTCATCCTATTTGTCTCAATAAATCTCTAACAATACTCTCTATGCGTTCTATTTCATCTATTGGAAGATTCCCCGTATGCATTATAATATTTCTTGACATCTCCAAGTCATCCATTCTAGAAGATAACCAAGCTTGATTCGGGATAATATCGGAAAAATCATCCCAATTCGCTATAATAATTTGACCTAAATTTCCCAACATAGTATATCCTATTTCTGTGGCAGATCTACTAGAGTGATAACGATTTTTCATCTCCTGTTTTTTCAGAGTGGCTACAGATTCTCGGATTTTTTTGGGTACTTGTGTTTCCCACCAGTTTATACCATAGCGTTCAGACATACGTTCAACTATGAAATTGCGAATGGTGTTTTCAATACAAAAAAGTGCGGTATAAACAGAGGACATGTTTATTGCCTCATACCAAATTCTAGGACTGAAATCATTTTCAACGACTCGACTTATTTGTGCAATATCTGACTTGTTTGATATTGTAATTCCTTCTTTCTCAAGCGCTGCAAACGAATCTTGAGTCAAGAGAGCATTGAAAACAAACTCCTTTAATAATCTATTATTCATATGATTAGCACCTTATACTATTAGATTGTCTTTGAGGCTTTTAAATATTGCATTATATACAGAGATGTCTGTCGTTGCGGGGAGATGTATTTGAAAATTATAATGAAACCCCATATCAGGCAAATGAGGTATAGGTACTTCCATGGTTGGATTCTCAATTGTTGGAGATTCTGGTTGTGCGTTTTCCTCAGTTACAGATGGTGATTGAGTAAAATCTGCAAGAGAACATAAGGTCTTAAAGGTATTATAAACTCTCGTAACACTGGTCTCGTCTCCACCAGTAACTCTGGAAATAGCCCCCTTAACACTAGCTTCACTATCATTACAAATTTGTGTGTTGATAGTAAAAAGATCCGAATAGAGACCACGTATTCTGGCTGCCATTATTTGCTGTGACGTTGTAGCATCTCGAAGTTGGTCATAATATACAGTAGGAGTTCCATCCTCACTGAGAAAATCCAATTTTTTAAATAATGGTACTATAGCCCGATCATTGGTGCTTGCAAATCCAAGATTGCGTAAAAATTCAAGGGTAAACTTTGGTGGTTTTGCAGCGGATTGCAAACTAGATATTATTGGCGCGATTTTGTTATTTGAAATCATATAAGGATATTCAACCATTTATTATCCACCTTTCTTATAATGTTCGCCGAAAATACACTAATTAAATTATATACAATAAATTGAAAACATGCTACATGTATGTTTATTAAACAAAAGCTGGATAAAATAATCCGGGAGTTTGATAGTTTATTGAATAGAAAAACGCTGAAAGCCTTGAAAGGGTTTATTTTTTTAATCTTATGGACTTCACCGCATCTTGCCAGCTCATCCGCCATACAAGCCTCGTTATTAGGTTTCTATTCGTTAGGCTGCGATTTCCCTATTGCTTTTTCTCTCCCACACCTCACAATGTGAAACTTGCAAGTCGCTTTGAGGTTCGTTGGCAACTACGCCCCTTGTGAACTTTCACCATAGATTGACGGGCATGCCCGTCAATACAAAATAGGGACTTGGGTATCCTAAGATACCCAAGTCCCTATGGTCGAGGTGACAGGATTTGAACCTGCGGCCTCTACGTCCCGAACGTAGCGCTCTACCAAACTGAGCCACACCTCGCCAGCCACTTCACTATGATACAGCTTTTCGACGATATTGTCAACGATAAAACAACATCAAAGGTCTTCCGGAAGCAAAATTGCTTTTAGGATGCGTCGTACTTTCTGAGCGTCTAAGGGCCTCCTCTTGGTCTCATAGGTAGTGATGAGATTATCCCATTGGACGAGGCCGATGCTGAAATATGCGTCCAACTTGCTTCCCGCCGATTTTCTATAGTTTTCATCATCCATTAATCCAAAATGTTCCCAATATATAATCTGGTTGTCCACAGGATTCAGTATTGTGAAATCAGGATAAAATGACTGGTCGGGTGTGCCTAGACGTTGCTCGTAGCGATATGGGATGCTGTGAATTTCCAGCTGAGTGGCAATCATAGCCTCGGATTTCGATCTGACTAGGGTGCCATTCTGCGATTTGTGCTTGAGTCCATCCGGCCATAGTCCACTTTTTTCATACGGTTCGTTTATCCAGGCAGCGTTGTTTTGTTCAACTATATCGGAAGGGATGCTGCATTCAATTCCCTCATAGGCTTTGGGCATCCTCTGCTTGATTGCTTCCGGGTCGTAGACGCTATAGGTACCCACTAAGGATTTTAGGGGCTCCATGGATTCTTTCAGGCTATCAAGGCTCATTTCCACAAATTTTCTGCGGGCTAATTGCGCTATAAGCTCTTCTTGCCTTTTGCCTAAATAGGTTTCCCTAGCCGGCTCTGTCTCTCCTTGTGCAGGCATATACCGATAATATCGCTTTTTGTTACCTGTCGTCCTGGTAAAAAGGCTGCCGATTGGAAGTTCATTTAATTCGATAGTAAAGCTTTCAATATGTTGTCTGCGTTGTGCATAGTCGTCTGAGATTATTGATAATACTTTGTTTCGAGCCATAATGCGCCACCTCTGTTAATGTGCCGGCCTGGGTTTAAATTTAGAATTCACCTTAGATCCAAAATGATCTTAAGCCTGGGTCCAACCTGCGCCTGAGTCTAAGTCTGGGTTTGAGCCTGGCCTGAGCCCAAGCCTGTGACTAAGTCTGGGTTTGAGCCTGGCCTAAGCCTGAGTCTGATCTAGGGTTGAACTGTGGCCTGTGCCTAGCTCCAGTCTGAGTCTGAGTTTGAGTCTGGTCTCGCCCCTCCCTATTGATGCCTTAATTTTATTATAGTATGTAATTTATTTACTATAAAGTATTATTTATCAATTCAGTGAATTTATGGACCAAAAACCACCCGGACACAGATCCCAAGTGGCCTTTCCCGTTGAGATGGAGGGTGGGGATAGACGGAGAATCGCCATCTCTTGCATTTGCCGTTGATAATCGCCGGCGGGTTGAACGGGGAACTATGGGATTTGGTATTCTCCGTTGATATGGAGGGTGGGGATAGACGGGGAATCGACATCTCTAGCATTTGCCGTTGATAACCGCCGGCGGGTTGAACGGGGAACTGTGAGATTTGGCCTTTCCCGTTGAGATGGAGGATGGGGATAGACGGAGAATCGCCATCTCTAGCATTTGCCGTTGATAACCGCCGGCGGGTTGAACGGGGAACTGTGAG
>CAYLVS010000023.1:0-3204 GCA_964387185.1 uncultured Oscillospiraceae bacterium
GCATAACCGCCATCCTTGGCCATGAGTTGGGCACCGTTTCCTGCAGACCGAACCATCTGAGCGCCTTTCCCGGCTTTCATCTCGATGCAGTGAATTACGGTACCTGCCGGAATGTTCTGCAGGGGAAGAGTGTTTCCCACCTGGATGTCTGCATCTTCACCGGAGTAAATGGTGTCGCCCACCTTCAAAGTGTTGGGAGCAATGATGTATCTCTTTTCACCGTCGGCATAAAAAATCAGAGCAATGTTTGCGCTTCTGTTGGGATCGTATTCGATGGTGGCTACCTTTCCGGGTACTCCATCCTTATCCCGCTTGAAATCGATAATTCTGTACTTGGGTCTGTAACCGCCGCCTCTGTGACGAACGGTGATCTTGCCCCTGGAATTTCTTCCGGAATGCTTTTTCAGCGTCACTGTAAGGGACTTTTCCGGAGTTGAAGCTGTGATCTCTTCAAATGTAGAAACCGTCATTCCCCTTAAGCCGGGAGAGGTCGGTTTGTATTTCCTGATTGCCATATTGAACGTCCCTCCTTATAGACCTTGGAAGAATTCGATTTCCTTACTCTTATCGGTAAGGATGACGATGGCCTTTTTAGAAGCCGCCGTTCTGCCCATAGTTCTTCCCATTCTCTTCAATTTACCTTTTACATTCATGATGTTGACTCTTTCAACATCCACGCCGAAAATTTCCTCTACCGCATGTTTTACCTGGGTCTTGTTGGCATCTACGGCTACTTTGAATGTGTATCTCTTGTTGGCCGCGTCATCCATGCTTCTCTCTGTGATGACGGGTTTGACGATAATATCGTAAGGGGTTTTCATTATGAATACACCTCCTCAATTCTGTTTACTGCATCCTTGGTTACGATGAGACTTCCGTGATTGACGATGTCGTACACGTTCATCTCTCCCACCATGGTGGTTTTTACGCCGGGGATGTTGGCTGCCGAGCGGACAACGTTTTCATCTTTGATGTCTGTGATGATCAGTGTCTTTTTAGCTGCTTTAACGTTTTCCAGTACTTTCAGCATTTCTTTTGTCTTAGGTCCATCCATTTTCAGGCTGTCAAGTACTATGATTTCCTTCTCCTCTACCTTTGAGGAAAGAGCTGATTTCATCGCTAAGCGTCTCAGCTTCTTAGGAAGGGTGTATCTGTAATCTCTGGGCTTTGGTGCAAATACGACTCCGCCACCAATCTGGTTGGGGGATGTACTGCTTCCCTGTCTGCCCCGACCTGTGCCTTTTTGTCTGAAGGGCTTTCTGCCGCCGCCTCTGACGTCGCCTCTGGTCTTAGCGGACTGTGTGCCCTGTCTCTGGTTTGCCAAGTAGTTTACTATAACTGCATGTACAGCATGCCGGTTCACTTCTATGCCAAAGATATCATCTTTTAATTCAATAGTTCCGGCTTCTGTGCCGTCCATTTTTAACATTGTTACCTGAGCCATTTGACTTCCTCCTCTCTGTCAGATTCTCTATTTATCCTGACCTTTTACTGCGTACTGGATCCGAAGAAGGCTACCTTTGCCTCCCGGTACTGCACCCTTTACCAGCATCAGGTTTCTGTCAGCAATGATCTTAACTAATTCCACGTTCTGAACGGTGATGGTTTCTCTTCCCATTCTTCCCGCAGCCTTATTTCCTTTGAACACTCTACCCGGATAGGCAGCGGCTGCAAGGGCACCGGCTAGTCTGTGGTGCTTGGAACCGTGGCTCATGGGACCTCTTGCCTGTCCCCATCTCTTGATATGGCCCTGGGTCCCTTTTCCTTTGGAGGTTCCCGTGACATCAAGTTTCTTACCTTCTTCAAAGTCAGCAACGGTAATCGTTTGACCCTGTTCGTAGCTTTCTCCTTCATCCAGGCGGATCTCTTGTAAATGCTTTTTCAGAGGAGCCTGCCATTTTGCAAAATGACCCTTGGTCGGTTTGTTCGCTCTCTGCTCTTTCAGATCTTCAAAGCCAATCTGCACTGCATTGTATCCGTCGGTCTCAACAGTCTTGATCTGTGTGACTACATTTGGGGTGGCTTCGATGACGGTAACCGGAATCATGACTCCGGTTTCGGAAAAAATCTGTGTCATACCGATTTTTTTTCCTAGAATTGTCTTCATGCTTTCTTTCTCCCTTCTTACAGCGGATTGCCGAGGTGTTGTTACCTGCAATCATACTAAGACTTTTACATATTTTTTCTCGTGCAAGTCTCGTCCTTAGAGTTTAATCTCGATATCTACGCCCGCCGGCATATCCAGTTTCATCAACGCATCGATGGTCTTGGTGGATGGGGAAAGGATATCGATTAATCTTTTGTGGGTTCTTTGCTCGAACTGCTCCCTGCTGTCCTTGTACTTGTGGACCGCTCTCAAGATTGTCACGATCTGTCTCTCTGTTGGAAGCGGGATTGGCCCGGATACTTCTGCCCCGGTCTTCTTTGCCGTGTCTACAATCTTAGCTGCCGATTGATCTAGTGCCGTATGATCGTAAGCCTTAAGTTTGATTCTGATTTTCTGTGCGCTCATTTCTTCCTCCTTGCTGCACCTGTCCACAGGCGCTTTCGTACGTTTTCGCTATGCATGTACGGGGAATTCGCTTGGTACACCCTGCCGTGCGTTCCCTAAGCTCTTAGTGGAACCACACGACTTCAATCCCCTCGTCCTCTTCTTGAGAGGGCAATTCTCAGTAGAAATTCTCCGATAGCACGGTAACTTCCCACCTCATCGCATTTATTGTATCGGTTTTAATGGACTTTAAAATACCGTTACAATCACAAGCTTTATCAGTATATAGCAGGACAAAACAGATTGCAAGGGGAATTTTATTATTTTTTGAAAAAGATGAAAACAACATTGGAATAGTCTGATAATTTCAAGCCTTTGCGGCCCTTAACATCGCACACTTGCCCTGGCGTGTCATGTTCCGGACATATTCTAGCATTCCTTCCTTTATAATACCGCTATATATAGGGCCGATAGGGTCGAATCTAACTGACTCGAGCTGACCCGATCCGATTTGAGCATATCAACGGGGAATGTTAAATTATTGGTACACCGTTGACAACCCTTCGTATTGTCAACGGTAGGCCATGGAAATTGAAGCCTGCCGTTGACAAGATGGGTTGTAGTCAACGGTAGCTACTCCAAATTCAGATTTACCGTCGACGATTCAAGCGGGCGTCAACGGTAGGCCATGGAAATTGAAGCCTGCCGTTGAC
>CAYLVS010000023.1:3304-13276 GCA_964387185.1 uncultured Oscillospiraceae bacterium
GCAACCCACTCAAGTTCAAATTTACCGTTGACAATTCAAGCTGTTGTCAACGGTATCTGCCCCAAATTCGGATTTACCGTTGACGATTCAAGCGGGCGTCAACGGTAGGCCATGGAAATTGAAGCCTGCCGTTGACAAGATGGGTTGTAGTCAACGGCAACCCACTCAAGTTCAAATTTACCGTTGACAATTCAAGCTGTTGTCAACGGTAGCTACTCCAAATTCAGATTTACCGTCGACGATTCAAGCGAGCGTCAACGGTAGGCCATGGAAATTGAAGCCTGCCGTTGACAAGATGGATCGGGGTCATCATCTCGGTTTCCCCGAGGCAACAGTAACAATTGCTACTTATTCGCATTTTACCGAAATATTTTCTGTTTAATTGCTCCTGCAAGTTGATAATTGAACTATTTTTGTTCAATTGCTATTTTATCGAAATTATTATGGAAATATCATAGATATCTTTACAATTTATCGTGTTATGCTAATATGAAGACAAATACACGCTATAATATTGAGTTATAGGAGACTGAATAAAACCATGGATAATATCGATATTAAAATTTTGAGCCAACTGAAGGAAAACTCACGCATTAGTGCATCCGAAATCGGTGAGAATGTCAACATGTCCGTCTCCGCTGTCATTGAACGTATTAAAAAAATGGAGAATTCGGGAGTCATCAAGCAGTACACCCTGATTCTGGACTCAAAGCTCATCAATCAGGACGTAACTGCGTTCATCTCCATAAGCCTTGATCATCCCAAATATAATGAAAGCTTTATTTCAAGTATAATCGCGCATAGGCAAATTGTAGAATGTCATTACATTACCGGAGACTCGGATTTTCTGCTGAAAGTTGTCATTGATTCCACCGGGTCACTGGAGAAAGTGCTGAACGATATCAAGAGCATCCAAGGGGTATCCATGACCAGAACCTTAGTGGTGCTCTCAACGGTTAAGAACGAGTACACGGTTCTCCCTGAATGCCTGTAGACGTTCTGCCTATTCACATCGAATCTTTTATAGCTAACACATATATATAAATGGAGGGATTGTTATGATTATCGGCATTCCAAAGGAAATTATGCACGGCGAGCTTCGGGTTTCCGCAATTCCGGAGACAGTAGCAAAGTTAGTAAAAGATGGCGCGGAGGTTCTCGTTGAGAAGTCAGCGGGCGTCGGTGCCCACTACCTCGATTCCCAGTATGAAGAAGCCGGCGCACACCTGGTTACGGATGTGGCAGAGCTCTATGAAAGAGCAGATGTTATATTAAAGGTAAAGGAACCGCAATTCAATCAGGCCAAAGGAGTTCATGAAGTGGATATGATGCACGAAGGTCAATATCTCATTACCTTCCTCCATCCGGCTGCTCCGGTCAATCACGAAATGATCAAGAACTTAGCACGGAAAGGTGTTGTCGGTCTCACCCTGGATGGTGTGCCCCGCATTTCCAGGGCACAGAACATGGATGCATTGACTTCCATGAGCACCTGTGCCGGATACAAGGGAATCTTACTTGCTGCCAATGAACTGTCCAAGTTCGTTCCACAGATCTTCTGTGCAGTGGGCATGATCAAGCCTGTTAACGCATTAATCATCGGTACTGGCGTAGGAGGGCTTCAAGCTTTGGCAACTGCCAAAAGACTGGGAGCGGTTGTTTATGCTGCGGACATCCGGCCTGATGCAGCCGAACAGGCAAAGAGCCTGGGTGCAAAGGTTGTTGATACGGGTGTTCCCGCAGAGTTGGCAGTTGGTCAGGGTGGTTATGCGCTTTCTCTCTCGGCAGATATTCTGGAAAAAGAGCGCGAGATTCTTAAGGAAACGGTTCCACAGATGGATATCGTCTTCTGCGGCGCTCTGGTCCCCGGGAAGCTGGCACCTATTTTGCTAACTGAAGAAATGGTTGCTTCTATGGCTCCTGGTTCTGTCATCGTAGATATCTCCATCGACCAGGGCGGCAACTGCGCAATTACCGAACCCGGTGAGGTTGTCGTTAAGCACGGCGTGACCATCATCGGCATTAAGAACATTCCGGGAATGCTGGCTACCAGCTCCACTTGGATGTTCGCAAACAACATCTATCATTTAGTTAACTATTTGACCAAAGACGGAAAAATTGCTCTCGATCGGAGCGATGAAATCGTTGCTTCCATTCTGACCACAATAGACGGTGAAGTTGTTCATGTTGGGGCAAAAGAGGCTATGGGTCTATAGAGTTTATGAGTTTGGAGGATTTATATTATGCATCCCTTAGTACTGGTTGGGCTGTTTGTAGTATGTGCTTTGGTTGGATATAAGGTCATTACCAATGTTCCCAGCCTATTACACACACCTTTAATGACCGCCATGAACGCGCTGGCAGGAATTGCACTGTTAGGCGCCCTTACCTGCACCGCTGCAGCTGTCTATACAGGAAATCAGATCCTTGGCTACTTAGGCGTTTTTCTGGCTATGGTCAACATCGCCGGCGGTTTTGGTCTGTCTCACCGCATGCTGAAGATGTTCAAGCATAAGGAGGTGGATCACAAATGAGCGATACACTCTATTTTATCCTTTGTGGTATATTAGCCCTGGGAGTATTGGTTGGCCTTTCCTTGTTGAGCAAAGTGAAAACCGCTGTAACAGGCAATATGATCAGTATGCTCTGCACCGCAGGGGCTATCGTAATCACCATGTTCAAGTACGACCTTGTCAATGTGGTGGGTCTGTGGATTTGCCTGGCCTTAGGCTTGGTCATCGGTGTTTACTGGTCCTTTAAATTGAAAATGATTCAGATGCCACAAGTGGTTGCATTGCTCAACGGCTTTGGTGGAGCCGCCGCGGCGCTTGTAGCGATCGTCACTCTTCTCGATGTTAAGGTGCTTTCTACTTTTGCTCTCGTGACCGGCGCTCTGGCATTGGTCATCGGTACCCTTACCCTAACGGGAAGCCTGGTGGCCGCAGGAAAACTTCATAAGATCCTTTCCCAAAAACCTATTATTTGGAAGGGTCACCGAGCCATCACGACCATCTCCTTAATCCTGACCATAGCTGCAGTGGTGCTCATGTGCATACCCGGGGTTCCCCTTCCCCTAAGCGCCATTTTCGGCCTCCTCATCAGCGGCTTTTTCGGAGTGGCCTTTACCGTCAGAGTAGGCGGTGCGGATATGCCCATTACCATATCCCTGTTGGTTTCACTTTCCGGTGTAGCTGACGGTATTGCAGGCATGGCCATCAGCAACATTCTCCTGGTTTCTCTGGGGGGCATCGTAGGCGCATCTGGGCTTCTGCTTACCAAAGTAATGTGCAATGCGATGAATCGTCGTCTTTCCGACATTCTCACAGGCAAGACTTCCGTAACTTCACCGTCCAATGCAAGAAAGCCCGTTGCAGCGGTTGAAAGTGTCAAAGAGCTTGCTCCGGCGGATAATCTCGCAGAGTTGCTTCAGAATGCTAAAAAGGTCATCATCATCCCGGGCTACGGCATGGCTTTGGCTCAGGCACAGCAGAAAGTCAGAGCTCTGGCAGACAAGCTGGAGAAGAACGGTGCTGCTGTTGACTTTGCCATCCACCCCGTTGCGGGAAGGATGCCGGGACATATGAACGTTCTGCTGGCGGAAGCGGATGTGCCTTACGAAAAACTACGGGGCATGGATGAAATCAACGACGAATTTGCGGATTGCGATTTGGCCATCGTCATCGGCGCCAACGATGTAATCAACCCGGCCGCTAACACTGCGGAAGGCACGCCCATCTACGGCATGCCCATCCTCAATGTGGACCAGGCCAAAAAGGTCATCATCTGCAACTACGATTTGAACCCCGGCTATGCCGGTGTCGACAACCCCCTCTACACAAAACCCGGCGTCACCATGATGTTGGGCAATGCGGAGGAAACGGTGCAGGATCTCATCGATAAAGCCACAGCCCCCCTTGAGAAAGACATACCGGGGGAAGACCAACCATCTTCCAATATTGCAGAACTGCTTCAAAATGCCAAAAAGGTCATCATCATCCCGGGCTACGGCATGGCTTTGGCTCAGGCACAGCAGAAAGTCAGAGCTCTGGCAGACAAGCTGGAGAAGAACGGTGCTGCTGTTGACTTTGCCATCCACCCCGTTGCGGGAAGGATGCCGGGACATATGAACGTTCTGCTGGCGGAAGCGGATGTGCCTTACGAAAAACTACGGGGCATGGATGAAATCAACGACGAATTTGCGGATTGCGATTTGGCCATCGTCATCGGCGCCAACGATGTAATCAACCCGGCCGCTAACACTGCGGAAGGCACGCCCATCTACGGCATGCCCATCCTCAATGTGGACCAGGCCAAAAAGGTCATCATCTGCAACTACGATTTGAACCCCGGCTATGCCGGTGTCGACAACCCCCTCTACACAAAACCCGGCGTCACCATGATGTTGGGCAATGCGGAGGAAACGGTGCAAAGCTTGATCGACGCCTTGCAGTGATCCGATTCGGCACAATGTATCAGCTTAAAAAGGACATCCGAAGCAAATATTCGGATGTCCTTTTAATAGGCTCTTCTTGTTACAGTTCACACCCTCGCATCCGTCTGCTAGATTTCCGGTGGGTGTGAACTGTAACTTCTTTTCATTTATCTCTCAGGAATTCTTCATCATAACGCTCTCGATGACATCGGATACATCTTCACAGGAGTCGCAGGCTTTCTCCAAAATATGAAAGACGTGAGTCCAGGCCGCAACCGCCACCGGGTTCATCTCGCTGACATAAAGCCTTCTGGTGGCTTCGGTGTACAGCTTATCTCCAACCTCCTCCAAGCGGTTTACTTCAACGATGTGCTTATGGAGGGTCTTGGATTTGCGGAAGTTGCTGAACTCTTCGAGCGCCTTTTTCAACTCCTCACAGGCTTGCTCAATAATTACGGCAACATCCAGGGCATCTTTTCGAATCACCGTGATGTTAAACATATACAGTCTCATCAGCACATCCTCTATAGAATCGGTAACGTCGTCAATCTGGTGAGCCATTTCCATGATGTCTTCCCGCTCAATGGGTGTGATGAACTCTCTGGCAAGACGCTCCATCATCAAGTGTTTCTCCAGATCTGCGCTATGCTCGATTTCATGCATTTCACGCATTCTCTCCTCTAGTTTTTCAGGATGATAATCTGTCATCACTTCGATTAAGAGCCTGGCGGCTTTGCAGGAAAACTCCACCAGCTTAACAAATGCGTTAAAATAATCGTCTTTACGGGCCATGTATATTTCCCTCTCTTCTTATCTGTTACTGACTTGTGCACTAAAATATTTTCATAAAGAACCATGCCATAAAGAATCCGATGAGGCCACAGCCGGGAAACGTGAGGATCCATGCCGTTACCATTTCCCGTACGACGCCCCAGTTTACGGAGGATAGCCTCTTTGCTGCTCCTACACCCATTATGGCTGTTGTTTTCGTGTGTGTGGTGCTGACCGGAATTCCGAAAACAGAGGATGTGAGAAGACAAGAAACTGCAGCAAGATCAGCGGCAAACCCCTGGTGTTTTTCAAGTTTTACCATATCCATTCCCACGGACTTGATGATTCGATAGCCTCCGATAGAAGTACCCAACGCCATAACTACAGAGCAAAGAAACATCAGCCACATGGGGATTACGAATTCTGTATTATTCGCTTGTCCTTGCGCCAGGAACATACCTAACATAAAGACTCCCATAAATTTCTGACCGTCCTGGGCCCCGTGCATAAAGGCCATACCTGCCGCTCCACCAATCTGGGCGTTCTTGAAAAGGTAGAAGGTTTTGCGTCGGTCAGCCTTCGCGAAAATCTTTCCGATTCCCTTGCTGACGAGCCAGCCTGCTCCGAATCCCATTCCTGTGGACAGTCCCAGTCCATAGAGGACCTTCACCCACTCCTCCGGATTAATTCCGGATAACCCGCCCTGAAGAGCGATTGCAGCTCCTGAGAGCCCTGCAATCAGAGCGTGGCTTTCACTGGTAGGAATGCCGAACCACCAGGCGCCCGTTGCCCATAGGACGATTGCAAACAGAGCTGCGCACAGCGCAACCAATGCGGTGTGAGGATCTCCGCCGAAATCCACCATCCGGTAGATTGTCTGGGCTACCGTTGCGTTTATCATGGTCATGACAAACACTCCAAAGAAATTAAAAACCGCTGCCATGAGAATAGCCGAACCGGCACTCATAGAGCGGGTAGATACACAAGTAGCAATTGCATTGGGAGCATCTGTCCAACCGTTAACTAAAATAACACCTAATGTCAATATGGTGGTAATAAGCAAAGCGGGGTTGGATATCATCTGCTCTAAAAAGCTTGTCAGCGTTACTGTCATATTATCTCCTTCATCTCTTTTCTCCCAATGAAGATGATATCTGTTTTTGGGTCCATAGGCAAGTGAAACCTTTGCATGAATCAAGCCAAAATAAAAAGGCAACCCCATAATAGGAGCCATGCCTTTTTTCCGACCTTATAAGCGATAGCTGAATAAGCTAAGCAGCAATGTTTATTCGACAATCTTTATCGCTGAACCGGACATCAAGCCCTTCAGAAGGCGGTCCACATCGCTCTCCTTTGTGATAATGAGGTTCAACTGTTCTGCAACCGGATCATCAAATAAATACTTCAATATCCTTATTCCCATTTCTATACTCCTTTCTGTTATTCGGTTGAATAAAATGCCAGTCTTTAGACTTGCAATAGCTTTGCTGTCAAGGGCTACAGCAACCGACTGAATATTGCAATAATTGTTATACATTTATCAGTATTAAAGTTGCTATATAGTTCTAAACATGCCCCTTTTCAACACTATTCTACCATAAAGCTTTTAGCAGAGCAAGCATAAAACAGAATTTATGTTATAATTTTAACATTTACGGAAGCAGGGGGATTCGGAAGCAGGGGACGGCTCTTTTGCTTCCTTTGCTCTGGTGTTCAAAATTTCAATTAATGTGTTGATCTTTCACGATTTGGACCTGTTTTGAGCAGAATTTCAATTAGCGTGGGAATAAACGGAGTATATTTCCTGAAAAACACACAATAGTTGAAATTTTGTACATTTAGCACTGAAGACAAAGGGACAGACCCCTTGGTTGGTTTCAATGAAAAGGGCGCCCCTTGGGCGCCCTTCTGGTTTTGATCTTCTATGGGTTATTCCTTGATGGCTGCTACTACGCCGGCTCCTACCGTCCTGCCGCCTTCACGAATGGCGAACCGCAGTCCCTCTTCGATGGCGATGGGGGTAATCAAGCTGATTTCCATCTGGATGTTGTCTCCCGGCATGCACATCTCCACGCCTTCCGGCAGGGCGATGTCACCTGTTACGTCCGTCGTTCTGAAGTAGAACTGGGGTCTGTATCCGTTGAAGAACGGTGTATGTCTTCCGCCCTCTTCCTTCTTCAGTACATAGACCTCAGAGGAGAACTGGGTGTGAGGATGAATCGAACCCGGCTTTGCAAGGACCTGGCCTCTTTCGATATCTGTTCTCTGTACCCCACGAAGCAACGCTCCGATGTTGTCTCCTGCCTGCGCCTGATCTAGAAGCTTACGGAACATCTCTACTCCCGTTACGACTACCTTTCTTCTCTCTTCCGATAGTCCTACGATTTCTACTTCGTCGGAAACCTTCAGGATTCCTCTCTCTACTCTGCCCGTGGCTACTGTTCCACGGCCTGTAATGGAGAATACGTCCTCTACCGGCATCAGGAAGGGCTTTTCTGTCGCTCTCACCGGTTCCGGAATATAAGTGTCTACTGCTTCGAAGAGCTCTATGATCTTATCGCCCCAGGGGCCTTCCGGATTCTCTAATGCTTCCAGTGCCGACCCACGGATGATCGGTGTGTCGTCTCCCGGGAACTCATACAGGTCAAGAAGCTCTCTTACTTCCATCTCTACCAGTTCTAAAAGCTCGTCATCATCTACCATGTCGCACTTGTTCAGGAACACGAGGATATAGGGTACGCCTACCTGTCTCGAAAGCAGGATGTGCTCTCTCGTCTGGGGCATAGGGCCGTCGGTTGCTGCTACTACCAGGATCGCTCCGTCCATCTGCGCTGCGCCAGTGATCATGTTCTTTACATAGTCAGCGTGGCCCGGGCAGTCTACGTGGGCGTAGTGCCGGTTGGGGGTCTCATATTCCACGTGAGATGTGGCGATGGTGATCCCTCTCTCTTTTTCTTCCGGTGCTTTGTCGATTTGATCAAAGGCTACCATTTTTCCCAGTCCGTATCTCTGGTGCAGTGTCTTCGTGATGGCCGCTGTCAATGTCGTCTTGCCATGGTCTACGTGGCCGATGGTTCCTATGTTGACATGGGGCTTGTTACGTTCAAATTTCGATTTCGCCATTGTGGTTTTCCTCCTAAAAAATGCATTTAATAGTGGTTATTACAACAATCTCAAATTTCGGGCTCGTCAGCCTCGTAGAAATTGTTGTAAATGTGAACGATGGAGCTGTTGAGCAGATTCGAACTGCCTACCTCATCCTTACCAAGGATGTGCTCTACCTACTGAGCTACAACAGCATATATGTCCCTTTGCACTTTTCACATTGTACTATACGCAATTACCAGTGTCAACCCATTTTACAGCGTGTAATACAAGGCTTTTTTTAGGCCTCACTCAGGGCTAGAATCAATTTTCTTTTCGTCCTCTGGATGGCGTTGTCAATGGATTTTAGTGGCTTTCCGAGATTGTCTGCTATTTCTTTGTAGCTCCTTCCCAAAAGGTATTCACTCCAGACAAGGGATTCAAAATAGCTCAATGTCCTGCCGCTGCTCTCGCCGATCTGATCCATGGCCTCTTTTATGAGGAGCAGTGTCTCCGGATCAGAATTGCTGTCAGTGGACAAGGTTTCTGCTAGGGTAATGATGGGGTTATCATCAGAGATGGGTTTGTTTAAGGATATAGACATATTCAATGGAGAATGCTTTCTTCGCGCCGCCTGTTTGATCGCCGAAAGAATCTGCCGGTTGATGCACAGGTCGGCAAAGGTCCGAAAAGAGGTTTGCTTCGATCCGTCATAGCTTCGAATGGCTTTGAATATGCCGATCATTCCCTCCTGAACGATATCGTCTCTGTCAGCGCCAATAATAAAATAAAGGTGTACTTTTGTCTTTACCACCTCTTTGTATTTGCGTATCAGAAATTCCTCCGCTTCACCATCCCCGTTTTGCGCGAAAACAACCAGTTCCTCTTCCGGACAGTTTAGCCTTGTATCCTGCATGTCCTCGTTCTTATTTTCCATTTCTCTGCCTGTTAATTTCATACATAAGCACCGCAGCAGCATTGGAAGCATTCAGGGAAGATATTTTGCCTGCCATAGGAATTGAAAGGATAAAGTCACACCTTTCACGAATTAATCTGCTCACACCGCTGCCTTCCCCGCCGATGACGATAGCAATGGGTCCGGTCAAATCTCTTTCAAAATAGTTGCTGCCATCCATGTCGCATGCACCGATCCACACGCCCTTTGCTTTCAACTGATCAATGGTCTGAACCAGGTTGGATACTTTAGCCACGGGAACATACTCCACAGCGCCCGCAGAAGCCTTCGCAACCGTTTCCGTCAGTCCTACCGCTCTCCGTTTCGGTATGATGATTCCATGGACACCTGCTCCATCCGCCGTCCGGATGATGGCTCCCAGGTTATGAGGGTCTTCTATTCCGTCAAGCAGAATCAGAAAAGGATCCTCTCCCCTCTCCGCTGCACGATCCAAGAGATCATCCACCCCACAGTAGCGATAGGCAGACACATAGGCTGCCACTCCCTGGTGGTTGCCGCCTTCTAACACTTGAGTAGCAATCCGGTCCAGCGCAGCTTTATCCGCGTATTGTATCTGGATTTTTTTATCCTTGGCCATGGCTTCAATCTTTTTAGCGGAGCCTTCGCTCCCCTTCTGCATCACAAGCTTTTCAATTTCCCGGCCGCTCTTCAGCGCTTCCAGTACGGGATTTCTTCCACAAATATATTGTACATCCATTTTATCACACCC
>CAYLVS010000024.1:0-3606 GCA_964387185.1 uncultured Oscillospiraceae bacterium
GATCAGACCCAAATCATCCATCTTGGAGGCTTTGGACAGCAGCGAAATTGATTTCGTAGTTCTCGAACGAACACCGCATAATTTTCAAGCCGCCGATCTTACAATGCCTCTATTTGTCGTTAAGACCAAAATCGTGGTCCCCGTAGGAAGCAATATCAACCACCTTCGCGACTTAGAAGGTAAAGCTCTGGTCACTCTGAAAAGCGATAACGAAAACGGCAGAATAGACAGGCTTTTCGAAACAGATGTAAACATTGATATTATAGAAGTTGAAAATATGTACCAATGCATAGCCTTGATCCGAAATGACAGCGTGTCCGGATTTATCGGAGATGACATGAAGGCTGCGCATTACTTAAACGTGACCAGCAAGGGCAACGTCTACAGGTTTCTCGATCCGGTATTGGATGAGAAGCACATGTCCCTGGCCGTTCCCAAAGGAAATCCGGAGTTGTTAAGTGCATTGAACAAAGGAATCCTTTCCCTTAAAAAGAAAAATCTCATCGCCCAAACACAGTATAAGTGGCTTGGAGATTTCACCAGCGACAGCATTGACCTAAGGGTCATCGACTTAATCAACAAAGTCATAATGGGAATTATTCTGCTTACCGGTGCATTAACCTTCTGGAATTACGTGATCACGAAAAGGGTAAACGAAAAGACCAGAGAGCTCTTGGAAAACAAAGAGGAACTCAGGATGATAATTGACGCCATGAAAAATGGCATCATGGTTATCGAGAATAATGCAACTATAATAGAATGTAACGCTTCCCTGGAGAAAATAGTGGGGATTTCGAGAGACAATTTAATCGGAAAACCCTACAATGCCATTAACGAGCTTCAACCCTTTGTAAATGTGGCCAATATAAACAGAGTCGTTAATATCGGCCAAGCCTATTACCTGACCGGCCAAAATATAATCACCAATAACAAGAAAATGTTGGTGATCGAAGATTATTCGGAGAAATATCTGAATGAAAAAAAAGCACGCCACGAATCGAAAATGATTGCGGTGGGCCGACTTTCCGCCGGGCTTGCCCACGAAATCCGAAATCCTTTAGGGTTGATTAAGAGCTACAATTTTCTCATCGGAAAGTATACACTGGACGAAGTCCGTTCCCATGCTGTTAAGGTCATCGACGACTCTGTGGATAACATCAACAGATTGATTGAGAATCTCTTGAGGTTCTCAAAGCTCTCAAATAATGAAGTCACCTATGTAAATGCCAGAAAGGTCATCAGCCAAATCATAGAGGATGAAAGAAACCACGTCCGCGACGATATCAGGATTGTCTCTTCCTTTACAGACATTCCCTACGAAGAAATTCCAATCAACGGGGAAGTACTTCGCATGGTTGTCCAGAACCTGATTAAAAACGGGATTGACTCCTTTTCAGGGGAGTCAAAAGAAAACAAGAAAATATCCGTCGATGTGAAAATTCGTGACAATAAGTTAAATCTAAGGATTTCAGACAATGGGTCCGGAATCGACAAGGAAATCATGGACAATGTCTTCGACCCATTTTACTCCACAAAGGAGAATGGAACCGGGCTGGGTTTATATATTGTCAACACAGAAGTAGAAAACAATAATGGAGCAATTACTGTAAGCAGCGTCAAAGGAAAAGGCACTCTGTTCGATGTAACATTGCCGATATTGAGGTGAAAAGATGATTGAAAAAAAGGGTTATAAAATACTAATCGTGGACGATGAAAAGGAATACCAAAAGGTCCTGTCCCTAATCCTGTCGGACATGGGTTACGGAATAGCGGGCTGCTCAAACGGAATGGAAGCCCTGGAATACCTTGAAAATAACATGGTGGATCTCGTCCTTACAGATTTAAAAATGCCTGTGATGGATGGTGTGGAGCTGATAAAAAAGATCAAAGAAAAGCATGAACAAGTTGATGTTATTGTCATTACTGCTTACGGCAGCATTGAAAGTGCCGTAGATTCCATTAAGTACGGGGCTAAGGACTATTTTGCAAAGAGCAACAATATGAACGAGCTGGTTATAAAGATTGACCGGCTGGCGGAAATCCATAGGCTGGAAAGAAGGAGTAATTTCTTGTTGAATGCGCAAAACCGCAAGGAACAGTTTATCGAGTCAAAAAACGAAACGTTTCTGAATCTGCTGGAAATGTGCAAAAGAGCTGCCGAAACGAGCATCAGCATTTTACTGCTGGGGGAATCCGGCGTGGGCAAAGAAGTGATCGCAAATTATATACACAGACTCAGCAAGAGGAGGTCAGAGCCCTTTGTTCCAATCAACTGCCAGGTTTTCCCGGAGGGGGTTATCGACTCCGAGCTGTTCGGTCATGAAAAAGGCTCGTTTACAGGCGCTTCTGAGACAAGAATTGGGAAATTCGAGCAGTCCAACCTGGGAACCCTTTTCTTAGATGAAGTAGGTGATTTGCCCCTTTCCACCCAGGGGAAGATGCTCCGTGCTATTGAGAGCAAAAAGATAGAGCGAATCGGCAGCAATAAATCCATCGACTTAGATGTAAGATTTATTTCCGCAACGAATAAGGATCTGACGAAAGCCATTACTGAAGGCATGTTCAGAGAAGATCTTCTATACCGAATAAACACCTTGACGCTGGAAATCCCGCCTTTGAGGGAAAGAAGAGAGGATATGCCTGATCTGATTGCGTTTTTTGTGCGCAAGATCGAGTCCGATCAGAAGAAAAAAATACGCAAGATTGATGATGAGGTCATGGACTTTCTATTAAGTTATGATTTCCCAGGCAACATCCGCGAACTGAAAAATGTCATCGAAAGAATGATAACGTTAAGCAATGACGGGGTTATCTCAATCAATGACCTATTAATGCCGATAGAGTCTATAAAGAAAAACCCGGCAGCCTGCAGTCAAAAATCACTTAAGAAAGCCCGTAATCATTTTGAAATCAACTTTATCAATACTGCACTTGCAAATAATAAATGGAACGTCGCCAAAACGGCCAAGGTGCTAGAAATAAGCACTCGACAGCTTTGGAACAAAATCAATCAATACAATATAAACGTCAAAAGTGAATAAAACTTCATTCCCGATGATAAAGCGTGAAATAACCTTCACGCTTTTCTTTTTCTTTTTTACTACTCTTTCTTTCGCCAATCTAACTGAGACCGCTAGTTTCCAATGCACCCAGAGATACATTTCCCCTATTTGCCAAAATGGCATGAGACTTGCTATATCTCATTGAGTCACCATGATATTATATTTTTTATTGAGAAAGGAACGGGAGTAATGAAAAAAACAAAATTATTGGCTATTTTTCTAATCTTGTTGATGGTCATGAGCCTGGCAGTCGGATGCGGCGGAAGCGGCGAAGAGCCGGAAGCAGAAGGCCCAATCGTAATCAAGATCGGTCATACCGACTCATCGCAGAGATCCACACATTTATGGAGTGAAGCCTTAGGTGAATACCTGGAGAGCGAAGCACCGGGAAGGTTTGTTGTTGAAGTTTATTCAGACGGTCAATTAGGTGACACCCCTGACTTAGTCTCCGGTATTAAAATCGGAACCGTAACGATGATGTTTGACCTTTCATCCGTACTTACTGCAGCTGCAGGCCCTGACTCCACATGTATCGATCTGCCTT
>CAYLVS010000024.1:3706-6576 GCA_964387185.1 uncultured Oscillospiraceae bacterium
TCATCCGTACTTACTGCAGCTGCAGGCCCTGACTCCACATGTATCGATCTGCCTTATCTCTATCCTTCCTTTGAAGCATGGGAAGAAGGAACCTTCGAAAATGGCGGATTGGAACTCTTTAATGAAACATTAAAAGATGCCGGATACTACTGTATCGATATGTATTACAACGGCATGAGACAGGTAATCAGCAGAGACAAGATCTACAAAAACAGCGAGGACTTAGACGGCCAGAAGATCAGAATTGCTCAAAACGACCTGAACATTGAAATTTGGAAGGCAATGGGAGCAAATCCAACTCCCATGGCATGGGGCGAAGTTGTAACATCCCTGTCCCAGGGTCAGATTAATGCGTTAGACCATTCCCTGGGGGTATTCAATGATTTCAACCTTCATGAAATCGCACCCTATGTTACTTTAACAAACCACTGTAGCTCACCATTCCCAATCATCACTTCCCTGGATTGGATTGAATCCCTGGATCCGGAAGACAGAGCCGTTTTGGAAGCGGGAGTAAAGGAAATGGCTAAGAGCCAGCGCGCTGAGGAGTATGCAAAAGAGCAGGATTACATTGCTAGATTCAAGAGTGAAGGCGCAGAAGTATATGAGCTTTCAAGTGCAGAGATCGCAGCGTTCCAGGAAATGGTTCAACCGGTATATGACTATCAGAGAGAATTGGTTGGCGATGAAATGGTCGATAAGTGGCTGAGCACGCAACCCTAAACTCATACATGAAAGTATATGAGGCAAGAAATTGCCTCGTATACTTTTCAAGTGTATTTGGCTTCAGGAAAACTTTCGCTTAGCCGGCATTAATAGAGGGGGGAATTGTTGCTCTCTCACAGGAGTAATGAAAAAGCATGAAAAATACTTTAAAAATAGTAAATAGAACAGAAGATATCGTTTTGATTGCAATGTTTATAGCCATGGTCAGCGCCATTTTCTTCCAGATAATTACCAGGTTTGTCTTTAATAATTCATCCTCCTGGTCTGAAGAACTTGGAAAATTCCTATTCGTATGGCTGTCCTGGTTGGGCATCAGCATCGGACACAGAAGAAAAGAGCACATTAAGATTACTCTTCTCCTCGACAAGTTCAAGGGAAGAGCCAGGATTATCGTGGATGCCATCAATGAGCTTATACTGATTGCCATTTGCGGTGTTACTCTTTATTATGCAATCTTTTTAATGGGAATTCAGTGGAACACGCCTTATGCAGGCATTAAAATAAGCACTTCCTGGGGGTATCTCTCCCTTGTGTTGGGCTGCGGCCTCTTCATAATGCGCGCACTTATTTATTTCTTTGAGGAAGTAAAATCATTGAGGAATTACAAGGCCTCAACAGAAGGGGGGCGCTCGTAATGACTGTAGGTGCTCTGTTTGTTCTACTTTTTGTATTCTTACTAATGGGCATTCCCGTCGGCTTTGCTATCGGTGGTGCAACGATGCTTTCTATGTTTCTGTTTTCAGACCTGAACATGGCCATAAGCGCGCAATATTCATATAGTGGAATCTTTTCATTTACCGTTATGGCGATACCATTCTTTATGCTTGCCGGTTTGATCATGTCCACAGGGGGGATTGCCAGAAGAATCGTCAATTTTGCATCTGCCCTGGTTAGTTTTGCAAACGGTGCCATCGCCAGTGTAAGCATCATCGCCTGTATGTTTTTCGGCGCGCTTTCCGGCTCCGGAATGGCCACCACCTCTGCAATCGGCGGCATGATGATACCTGAGATGAGGAAAAAGGGCTATGACCCCGCTTATGCTGCCACTGTTGTGTGTTTTGGAGGCATTGTAGGACCAATCATCCCACCAAGCTTGTCCTTTGTTTTGTACGGGGCGACAACCGGCGTGTCCATCTCGGAACTGTTCCTTGCCGGAATACTTCCCGGCATTCTACTGGGGCTTCTGTTTTTGACTACAAATATTATAATATGTACGGTAAAAGACATCGATCCTAGGCACCAAAGGGAAGTACGCCAGGACGAAGTGGTTACAATCAGCGTAGCGATGAAGTACAGGTTCAGCGAGATTTGGAGAACCTTCAAAGAAGGCTTCTGGGCACTGCTTTCTCCGGTAATCATCCTGGGCGGAATCTATTCCGGAATATTTACACCTACAGAAGCAGCTTGCGTCTCCGTGGTCTACTCCATCGTTGTTAGCCTTTTTGTCTACAGAGACATGAAGTTAAAAGAGATGCTGGATGTGTTCTTAGATACTGCGGTATTGAACGGAATAACTTCTTTCCTCTTAGGTTACTCCACGGTTTTCTCAACCTTTATGACCTATGAAAAGGTGCCTCAGATGATAACGGAATTCCTAACAAATGTCTCGACCAACCCATACATCGTCCTGATCTTTGTAAACCTCATGCTATTGTTGATCGGGCTTTTCCTGGATACCGTACCTGCAATTATCGTTATGGCACCCATGCTTATGCCTACAGTCAAGGCCCTGGGTATAGACCCGATTCATTTCGGAGTAATCATGGCGGTAAACTTAGCCATAGGCCTATGTACACCGCCTTACGGGTGTAACCTGTTTGTCGGAGCCGCCGTAGCGAAGATCAAATTGGAGAGCATGTTCAAGCATCTGGCGCCGTTCTTCATCGTGGCCTTGATTGGACTGGCAATTGTTACATACATACCCTGGCTGTCCTTGGTATTCCTTAAATAACCGATCATCAAGGGACGGGCACAATGAATAGTGCAACTATTTTTATAGTTGCATTATTTTTATTTCAAAAAATCAAAGTTTGAGCGGGCCCATGCTGTTATCCAATCGCAAAGGCAACAAAGATTCAATGTTCAAGCAATCCTTGTTGCTTTTCAACCACAAAAGCAACAAGGAATCAGAGTTCCAGCAGATC
>CAYLVS010000024.1:6676-13073 GCA_964387185.1 uncultured Oscillospiraceae bacterium
CTTTTCAACCACAAAAGCAACAAGGAATCAGAGTTCCAGCAGATCCTTGTTGCTTCTCAACCACAAAGGCAACAAGGAATCAAAGTTCGAGCAGATCCTTGTTGCTTTTCAACCACAAAAGCAACAAGGAATCAGAGTTCCAGCAGATCCTTGTTGCTTCTCAACCACAAAGGCAACAAGGAATCAAAGTTCGAGCAGATCCTTGTTGCTTTTCAACCACAAAAGCAACAAGGAATCAGAGTTCCAGCAGATCCTTGTTGCTTTTCAACCACAAAAGCAACAAGGAATCAAAGTTCGAGCAGATCCTTGTTGCTTACTTAACCATTTAAGTGGCAACTCTAGTCGTGATTGAATTTGGAATACACATATTTGTACTTGACAGGAATATATTACCATATTATTATATAAATATACCATATTATTCCATTATCAAGTGCCACTCGAAAAATTAGCAAGGAGGAAATATCGATGATTAGAAACAGAGTGACTTCGATTCTATCGGATGATCTTTCAGAACACAAACAACTTATCGAAAAATTCAAATTGGAATTGAGTCTCCTTCCAGAGGGCAGTCTCTGTTTGAGGACAATCAGAGGTGCTGATAGATTTTATCATTACATTCCTTCGAGTAGCCCCGATATCCCCGCAACACTGACATACATTTCCAAGAATAAAGAGGAGCTGAAAAAGGCTCTGGCCCGCAGGAAATTCATTGAGGAAAGCCTTGCTGTTCTCGAAAGCAACATTGAACTACTTCGCACATTATTGGATAGATACATCTCTTACGACCCTACCTCAATCATAGAAGAACTCCCCAAATCCTATCAGGGCATAGACTGCTGCGGCACTTTCGGGCTTCTGAAAACGAATAATCCTTCTAAATGGACAAATGAATCATTTGAAAAGAATCCAAGAAACCACGAAGGATTGACATGTAAGTCTACCCTCGGCCTGTCGGTCCGGTCAAAATCAGAATCAATTATAGCCAGCCAGTTGGAAATAAACAACATCCCTTTTCGATACGAGGCAGCACTCCAATTGGATAGCCGGGTTTTCTATCCTGACTTCACAATTCTTAACCCCCAAGACAACAAAGTTATTTACTGGGAACACTTTGGAATGATAGACGACGTGGAGTACGCAAGGAATAAGGACAAGAAAGTCTCCATTGAGTGCTCAAACTATTCATAGGATCATAAAGACTTATCTACTACCGGACGGCAATCATGCCAGCTAAAAAGAAACCGAGGTAAAAGAAATGGCAACAAAAAATATGGCAACCCTTATTGAAGCAGAATATGCAAAATATAGGTACTTCCTAGCAAAAATAGAGGCGGTGTGGGACAACCTTCCCCAAGGTTATTTGCACACGATTAACCCCTTTGGTAAGGATCTGCACTACCACTATTTGCCTCCTCCTGACCCTGGCAAACCCGGGACTCTGACTTATCTTGATAAAAGTCAGCAACCGCTTATTGATGCGTTGGCCTTCAAGAAGAAAATCTCGTCGGATATTTCCATAATGCATAATAATCTCAGCCTTTATACCACATTTCTGGTAGACTATATCCCTCCCGAGGAAATTTTACCGGTCCTGGAAATGCTGATAGAAGACGCTGAATTTTTTATTGTCTGCAGGCGCCGGTGTGTATCATGGAAGTTCCATAATAGCACCGGGAAACGGAGATCCCTCGTTTCTATCTAGTGGGCACTACCTCCATCCAGTAGCCATCCGGGTCTGCAATGAAGTAGATTCCCATGTCCGGGTTTTCAAAGCAAATACAGCCCATGGCCTTATGCTTTGCATAGGCCGCCTCGTAATCGTCCGTTTGGAAAGCCAGATGGATTTCGTTATCACCTAGATCATAGGGCTCTGTCCGATCTCTCAGCCAGGTGAGTTCCAGCCGGTGCTCCGCATGCTCATTGGCTACATAGACGATGATAAATGAGCCGTCTTCCGGTGCAATCCGCCTCACTTCCGTCAGACCCAGCGCCTCCTCATAGAAAGCCATGGACTTTTCTAGGTTCAGGACATTGATGTTGTTGTGAATCATCTTAAATTTCATAACAGCCTCTCCTTTTTTCAATAGTTCGTTACAATACTGATACAGGACAATAACGGGGTTCGAACCTGGAACATCACTCATAGTGCATCCACATGCTAATAATCTTTACGATCTTTTTCTCTTCGAAAATCTCATACACTAAGCGATGTTTCACGTTAATTCTGCGAGAGTACAATCCTTTCAGATCTCCGACTAATTTCTCATAAGAGGGTGGCGTTCGAAACGGGTTCTCTCTCAGGATGTCAATCAATGCCCTTGCATTCTCATTCAGATGGGCCGATTTCAATTTTGGAATGTCCCTAACCGCTTGCTTTGTATAAACGATTGTGTACACTACCAACTTACCTCATCCTCCGGGATACACTCGTCTATCGGAGTGTCTTTACCTGCGAGGATCTTTTCCCGCTGTTCAGGGTTTGTCGTCAAATAGAGGGTTTCCATCATTCCAAGATAGTCGGACTCACTCAGTACCACGGCATTGCCATCCTTGGTGCTGATATGAACCGGCTCGTTGTACTTTAATGTCTGCTCCATGATTGTAAAAATATTTTTTCGAAAACTTGTAACATTGATAGTCTTCACCTTGCCTCACTCCTTTGCGTACATTATAGTGTACGTTTCTGAATGTGTCAATTCCAAACGTAGTGTCAGGCACGACGTCTAGTGCGAGCGGAGCCTTGTTGCTTCCGCCCACTGTCACAGGTTGATTACATTGCTGCTCAGCATACCGGCCGTGTTGGGATCACAGGTTGTGTAAATGATCTGGTGATCCTTGGCAAATTCCTTAATTATGCTTACGGCTTCGATCTTTCTTTCCGGGTCAAGATCCACTAAGCAGTCATCCATGATCAAGCAACTCTTGTTGTCGCCGAATATGCTTTTGAACATGGAAAATCGCAAGGCCAGAACCACAGAGTCATAAGTCCCTGCGGAGAGGAGTTCCACGGGAATCTCTCCTTCGCGGCTTTCCAGCTTGATATTGAAGTTTTCCCCTACCTTACCTTTTTGGTATCTGCCGGAAGTGACCGCTCCAAGAAGCCTAAAAAACTCAGCCTCTAGTGGTTCCATGGGATTTTGTCCCAATCTTTCCTTGGTCTCGTGAAACACCCTTTCAATTAATCTGAGCTTTTTTCCTTTTTCCCGCTGCTTTTCAAACTCAGTTTCCGCTTGTAGGTACTGCGCCTTGTATTCCTCGAAGGTCTCTTCGGGCAGAAGGCTTTTCGCCTCAAAATAGGCCGATTTCAGGTCCTCTAACTTGGCACGCTTCTCTCTTGCTTCATCCTTAAGCCATCCCAATCTGTCCTTGAACTCTTCTTCAGTGGCAAAGCCTTCCGGCAAAGGCTTCAGCTCTGCAAGAGCCTTCTCCTGCTCCCTTTTATCAATCTTTTTGTCGGTCAGAAAATCCAGAAGTTGGTTCTTATCTTTGAACTTGTCCTTCCATTGCAAAAGCTTATCCTCTCCGGCCTTCACGGAGCTCATAATTTCCAGTTCCTGTTCTTGAACTTTTCCCAGTTCTGTTTCTATTTCCTCCGCGGATGCGATCTGGCTAATATCCCCGGCTTCGGCGATTTGCTCTTTCATCTCGTCAAGGGTAGTACCTCCCAGCACCAACTCCCTTTCCCGCTTTAGCATGGCAATCTCGCCATTTATCTCTTTTGCTTTTTCCTGAGCCAGCCTTCCTGCTTCAATAGATTCGACCTGAAGCTTCAATAAGGCATGTGCCAGGCTGTCCTTTGCTACATGGTAATCTTCTTTTAATTTTTCCATGTCGAGATCGGCTGCCTGTATCTCGATTTCCAGTTCATCCCCGTATTCGATCCGGATAAAGGCTCCTGCTTCGAATTCAGTTCCTTGAGCCTCTTTCTTATCTTCCAAATCTTTGGTGATAAACAAGGGTTTTCCGCCACTGCTCTTTATCTTTCCTCTCAGCTTTCCGCCTCTCATGGCGGCCTCAAAACCTTGCATCTCTCTCTGTATTTTTGACAGCCCCTCTATGTCATCCCTGGTAACGTTGGGGATTTGGGTCAACTTCTCTTTTCTCTCGTGGAGCTTCATGTCCAGGGCTTTGACTTTTTCCAGCTTTCTAATTAGAGTTTGGGCCTCCCTTGCCTTTTTCGTTTTTCTGAGTTGCTCGTTGAGGTTTTGCTTTTCCTCACGCAGCTTTTGAAGCTTTTCATTCGCTCCGGCAACCTCCATTTCAACCTTGGGCCAGTTTCCATTGGCCTCAAAAAGACCCGTGAGCTCCCCTTCAATCTTCTGGATCTTCAGGTTTATGATTTGCCTGCTATTGACGCTTGATTCCACCTTTTCCAGGGCTGTCTTTTCTTCTTCTATCTCTATTAACTTTTCTTCATGGGCTTTCAATTCCCCACTGATATACTCAAAGTTCTTTTCCGCCTTTTCAGCAGAATCCATAAGAACCTTCAACTCTTCTTTTTTATAATAGCTTTCGATCACTTTACCCAGGGCGTTTTTATAGGGATTGCTTATGCCTTTGTTGTTTTCGGGATAGTTTTTTTCCTCATCCCAACGCCTGAAAACATCCTCCAGTTCTCCCTCCAGCCTCCTCTGTATTTCGTCAATGGATATGCCCGAAAGCTCCATGAGGGCCATCCGCAGCACATCACCTGCTACACGGGTGACTTCTTCACTCTCCAGAATATTGGACAGCGCCGATTTGATCTCCCTCTGTTTTGCGAAGACCAAATTACTGTAAGTGCCCTCACCGAAGAGCAGAATCTTGGCCAGTTCTTCATTTATATCTTTCCCATTTCTCAGTATGGTGCCTTTTGGAGTCTTGAGCTCAGCCCCTTCACTGCTCCCCCATTTCTTTGAAAGCCGGTAGTCCCCTCCTTCTGTTTCCAGTATGAGAACCCCGTCTATGTAATCCCCTGCTGGTCTTGGGAGGAATCTGAAAAAGAAGTCCCTTCCGGCCCTTGAGCTTTGTTTGAGCTTGATATCAGTGAAAAGTGTGGAAAAAATGCCCTCAACCACGGTACTCTTCCCCGATTCATTGGGTCCCAGGAGTACGTTCAAGCCTTCCGTAAATTCCAGCTCCACATCCTTTAATCCCGCAAACCTGCTACAGCCATAAGTTTTAATACGCATGCTAGTCCCTCCCCAAAAGATCGTATGCCATCTGTAAAGCGTCCTCATCATGCATAAGGCCTTTTAGAAACTCAAAGGGAAACGAACCTTCCCGGAACTCCTTTGAGATGGTCTCATCACTGATCTTAATCTTCAATTTCGAGTCCTCAATATCCAGGTAAAAAAGCCCCTTTTCCAGCTTGCTGTAAAACTCGCTGAGGCTATCATAGACTTCCTTGGAGATATTACCCGAAAGCCTCAACCTTACGGCCTTCTTTTCCGGGTCGTCCTTTAATACCCGTTCCCTGATGCGGTCAAAATCCTCTTCATTTTGCAAAGGATGGGCTTCATCGAAAAACCGGTATTTCCCCGTGGTAATCTTTTCTGCACTCACCTTGTCCTTCATTAATTCTATAAACCAAGCGGAGCCGTCCCCTTTGTAGTCCATGCCATCGGGTTCCGGGGTGCCGGCATTGAAGATCTTATGGTTATGTACTTTTTTCCCTGTAGGCCAGTTCACATGGGTATGCCCCATGAGCCACAGATCCACCGGAATGGCACCGAGCTCGCCCATGGACATGTAATAATAGTTTCCTTCCATGTCCGGGGATAATCCCTCTAAGGAGCCGTGACCGATACCGATATGGAAGCCTTCGTCCTCTGTCAGCCCCTCATCTTTGATCCACCCCAGGCTGTTTTCCATTGAATGCTTGCTGTGGCAGGGAGCGGGATAAACGGTCACATCCAGGTCGTAGTCACGGAGATCGTAGGGCCTCTCCTCGTTCAGGAGCAGGATGTTGTCAGCGGTATTCTGGGAAAAATCCTTCCACAGGTCTATGGCCCCGTTGTCGTAATCGTGGTTACCCGGAAGCACCAGGAGGCAGGAACCCTCGAACTTATTCAAAATGTCTGCCGCTCTGCTGATATCCCTCTTTGCAACTTGTATGGCATTAAAAAGATCCCCGGCAATGACGAAAATGTCGGCCTTGAGATCGCTCGCCATGCATATCATGCGCTCCAGAACTTCAAATCTGGCTTCGGATAGACAACTTTTTACCTGGTCGGGATAGTTGTTGAACTTCATTCCCAGGTGGATGTCGCTTGTGTGGAATATTTTTATCGGCATTTTTGCTGTGTCCTCCTCAACCCTATTTTTCTTCGCAAACGTTCTTTATAAAGTCTTCAAAATCCCCTATGATCTTCTTCATATCGGCGGACTCATCGTCAAGGGCCAGCCCATAGAA
>CAYLVS010000025.1:0-13003 GCA_964387185.1 uncultured Oscillospiraceae bacterium
CTTTGGAAACATAGCGGAAAACTCCGCCTTTTCGGTCTGTCTCCAGACAGGAGAGGTATGCATCATCGAGGAAACAGGTAAAAGTAAAATTTGCAGTGAATGTTCTTATCTGGAATCCTGTGTTGAGAAAGCAGAAATCTGCGTCCCTATCACATGGAAAAACAAGCCCATCGGTGTAATCGGCCTGATTGCCTTTGACGAGGAACAGAGAAAGACGATTTTAGATAATTGTCAAGCGTATGTAAACTTCGTACAGAAAATGGCTTCGCTCCTAGAGGGTAAGTATGGAGAAATCAAGGCCCTTGAAGAAAACCGAAGGCTGACGCAGAAGATGAAGAGCATCATCAACAATGCCAAGAGGCAGAAATATTTAGTCATGCTGGACGATGCCGATGAATTAAAGCAAGAGTTGATCAAAGGTTCCGATGAACACAGCGACATCACATTCGGCAGCATACTCGGCATTTCCCGCTCTATGCAAGAAGTCAAGGCAATGGCAAAAACCTTAGCCGCAACGGAATCCAATGTCCTGATACGCGGGGAAAGCGGGACGGGCAAGGAGCTGTTTGCAAGAGCAATCCACCATTCAGGCAGCCGGAGAAAAGAACCTTTTATCCCAATCAATTGCGGAGCAATACCTGATGACTTGCTGGAAAGTGAGCTTTTTGGCTATGAAAAGGGAGCCTTCACAGGGGCCTATACAGCCAAGGCCGGGAAGTTCGAAATCGCCGACGGCGGTACCATTTTCCTCGATGAAATAGGAGAACTGCCCACCAAACTCCAGGTAAAGCTCCTGAGAGTTTTGCAGGAGAAAGAGATATGTAGACTGGGCGGCAACACCACCAAAACCGTCGATGTTCGCATCCTGTCAGCCACCAATGCAGATTTAGAGGAACGCATCCGGGACAATCTTTTCAGAGAAGACCTGTATTACCGGCTGAATGTCTTTCCCATTCATATACCGCCTTTACGTGAGCATAAAGAAGACATCGAGTACCTGGCCGATCATTTTCTCCAGTACTATAACATTCAGTTCGAAAAGAAGATCAAAGGCCTGTCGGAAGAAGCCAGGCAATTGTTCTTATCCTACCCTTGGCCGGGTAATGTCCGGGAACTGCAAAGCGTCATGGAATTTGCGGTCTGCCTGGAAACGGGGGACTGCCTCAGTGAACCACTTATAAGGAGAAGGCTGAACCGTGAGAACCCCGCAAGCCCGACAACTTTAAAACATCCACCCAGAGGTGAAAAGCAAATATTTCGGAGTTTTCTTGATGAATATTCAGATCTTTCGCAGAAAGAGCAAGAAAGTCGCATTTGCGCCGAGCTGGGCATTAGCCGAGCTACATATTATAGGAAAAAGAAAAAATATCATATGTCGGATGAGATTGAATGAGACAAACGTGAGACTAAACTGAGACTAAACTGAGACTGGAACGGGGCATAAAAAAGGAAGAATCTCGTTTACTTGTGCATATTCCAATGATTTGAACCTTTGGCACGATCATTGCTATATAAGAAGAGGTATATAGCATATGAATAAGAGGGTGATGAAAATCGAAAGGGAATTGTTGGAGATATTGAAGAAAGAATGCGTAGTCGCAACGGGATGCACAGAGCCCATAGCAGTGGCATTGGCAGCGGCAACCGCACGTGAACAAATGGATTCTAATGAGGAAGGCTTGAAAAGAATAATCGTAACAGTAGACGGTGGTCTCTTCAAGAACGCAACTTTCGTTGGCATACCGGGAATCAAGGAAAGGGGTGTGACCATTGCTGCAGCTCTTGGCGCAAAAGGCGGAAATCCTAATCTTGGACTGAGGATTCTTGAGGAAATTGCTGAGGAGCAGTTGGTAGCAGCCAGACAACTGGTGAGCCAAAAGAAGATTGAAATACTGGTAGATGAGCAATGCAGTCATCTCTATATAAAAATTGACTTATTTACGGATAAGAACCATATTCGTGTAATAACCTTGAACAGGCACAACAATATCGTTTTAGTAGAAAAGGGAAAAACACTTTCAAGCGAAGCAGAAAAAGCCAGACTGGCGCTAAACAGCTCGGGTCCTCAAGAGCAAGTGATAAGAAAATACGGTTTGCATCAGCTTTTGGAATTTGTAGACAATGTGGAAATTAGAGAAATCGGATTCTTGGATGAAGGAATTCGTATGAGCCGGGAAATTGCAGAGGCGGGTCTCTGCATAGAAAATGGATTCGGGCAGGGAATAATCAGGGCAATGGATCGAAAAGCAGAGGAAGAGTCTTTGATCTCCAGAGTACAGGCCTTTTGCGGAGCCGCTACGGAGGCTAGGATGGCCGGTATCAATAAACCGGTTATGACAAGTGCCGGAAGCGGCAACCACGGCTTGACTGTGTTCCTGACCAACATGGTGGTGGCCGATAAATTAGGCTACTCCCATGAGAGATTGCTTAAGGCAATCGCTCTTAGTAATTTAATTACGGTACACATCAAGTCTTACACCGGCACGCTCTCGGCCATGTGTGGTTGCGGTGTGGCCGCTGGCGTAGGCGCAGGAGCCGGCGTTGCCTACATGCTTGGAGGTGATGAAAGGGTTATTTATAATACCATGCTAAACATGATTGGTAGCATGGCGGGGGTTTTGTGCGATGGTGGAAAAGAAGGGTGTGCTTATAAGGTGGCCCTGTCTGCCGGATGGGCAGTCCAATCCGCATTGCTCGCTCTGGAGGGATTGCACATCAAAGCGGGTGATGGAATCCTGTCGGATGATTTACACGAACTTTTTGAAAACCTTGGATCTTGCACGGACAGCATGTTCCCTGCCAATCAGTCTATAATCGAGATTATCCGGAAAAAGGAGATGTGCTGAATACGATGAAGTTGAAAGTTAACAGACCTTACCAAATGTTTATTTAAAGCACTATTTATTATACACAAGGAGGTTTTTCTATGGAAGGTTACGGAATCATAAGCGTCTTACCGGTATTTACAATCCTGGTAATCGCCATCTCTACGAAACGCACGCTGTTTGCAATGGTGTGCGGTCTCTCTGTGGGAGCACTCATACTGGCCGGGGGGCTGACCGATTTTCTTAGTACGTGGTTCAATTATTTGTATGCATCCATGACCAACGAGACGCTTCAATGGCTGATACTGGTTATCGTCATGTTCGGCATGCTCATTATGCTGTTTGAACGATCCCACGCTGTACAGGATTTCGGGCGCTGGGCAGGCAGGTACATACATACGAAAAAGCAAGCCATGTTCGGCACCATTATTCTCGGTGTCATTATTTTTCTGGACGATTACCTGAACAACCTCGCTGTAGGAACTACAATGAAAGGGATAACAGACCGTCTGAAGATTCCCAGGACGCAATTGGCTTACGTTGTCAATAGCGTTGCTGCTCCCGTCTGTGTATTGATTCCGCTGTCTTCTTGGGCTGTTTTCTTTGCGGCACTTTTGGAAAACGAAGGCATAGTCGGGGCGGACGGAACGGGCATGAGTGCATATATCAGCTCGATTCCTTTGATCTTTTACGGCTGGTTGGCCGTGCTGGTTGTCATCCTGCAGGTGGTCGGCATAATACCAAAATTAGGACCCATCAAGAAAGATACGCTTCGCGCCGAAGCCACCGGAGAAGTATTCCCTGAGGGAACGGATCTGGCAATGGTTCAGGATGTAGAAGGGTATGAAGAGGAAGAGGCTCGCAAGGCTACACCTTGGGCATTTCTCATTCCTCTCGCAATCATGATTGCAGCTACATTGCTGACGGGTGTCGACGTACTTATGGGTGCCCTGTTCGGCGTCGTATCCGCACTTATCCTGTATGGGCTGCAGAAGCGGCTGAGCATTAGAGAATTGCTCACTTGCTGCTATGATGGCGTTATCAGCATGGGCTTCGTTTTGATTCTGTCGGTTCTCGCTTTTGCGGTCCAGGCTGCCAACACGGATTTGTTGCTGGCGGAATACGTCATCTCTGTAACCGCGCCCATCATGAAGGGTGCATTCCTTCCCGCGGCGGTATTTGTGGTTTGCGCCATTTATGCCTATGCAACCGGGTGTTTCTGGGATCTGGCTGCGATTATCATGCCGATTGTGATTCCCCTTGCGTTAGCCATGAATGTGGATCCCATTCTTGCATCTTCTGCCGTATTTTCGGGAGCTGCTTTCGGAAGCAACACCTGCCTTTATGGCGACGGCGTTATCTTGTGCTCTCAAGGCTGCCAGATCAGGCCTGGAGAACTGATGATGGCAACTTTACCCTACGCATTGATCTCAGGAGGAGCTGCATTTATCCTATATATCGCGGCAGGATTCTTGATGTAAGGAAACGAAAAGAAAAAAGGAGCTCAATATGAAAAATAGTACCTTAATGAAGAGTCTGTATCTGTTGGACAATGCCTTCGGCGTTTCCGGCGATGAGGAAAACGTTGCAGAGATACTTCGGCAGGAGATGGAGGGACTGTACGACGAGCACATAGAAGATCCTCTGGGTAACCAACTGTTTATAAAGTACGGGCGCAACCGTGATAAACGGGTGCTGATCTCTGCGCACATGGATGAAATCGGCTTTATAGTCAACTACATTGAAGACAACGGGTTAGTGCGTTTCCTTCCTGTGGGGTATCACGATGATCGGACGGCTGTCAACCAGGACATGGTCATAAAAACAGACAGCGGTAAGATGGTATACGGTGTCACCGGATCAAAACCTTTCCACATCATGGCCGATGACGAGCATGAAAAAATCGTAAAGATCGAAGATCTTTACATGGATCTGGGAACAGAGAGCCGGGAAGAAACCTTGGCATTAGGGGTTCAGATCGGTGATTACATGGGCTTTCACAGAGAAGGATATATTCTCAATGACGGTAAATATTATACAGGAAAGTCCGTAGACGATCGTGCCGGATGTGCCATTATGGTAGAGGTCATGAGACGCCTTGCGAATATGGACATTGAGACTACAGTCTGTATGGCGGGAACGGTCATGGAAGAGGTTGGCATGCGGGGTGGAGCTCCTGTGACCAACCGCTTCAAGCCGGAACTCATGCTGGCTTTGGATGTAACTCTGACGGGAGGGACTCCCGGTGTGGAAGAGCGTCAGTGCTCGGAAGTAATGGGCGGCGGCCCGGGCATCAAGTTCTATGACTGGGATCCGACTCTGGGAGCAACGGGCAACAACGTGCCCAGAAAGCTCACCCGGAAGTTGATAGCGACTGCCCAAAAGTACAACATACCCTTCCAGAGAGAGGTCATGACCGGAGGTGGCACAGATGCCTGGTCCGCTTCAATGGCCGGCGAAGGTGTATTGGCCGGAGGTGTTTGTATCCCTCAGAGGTATATGCATACAGCAGTAGGAACAGTCAATGCAGATGATATGGAGTATACGGTGCAACTGCTGCTGAGATTCTTAGAGGATTACGAAACTCTATAAAAGCATTACGAAAACCTATAGTAGCAAAAAGAGTCTACCTCTCATTGAGATGGACTCTTTTTGTAGCTTTTCGTATTTGCACAGGAATGAGTACTGTCGAGTTTGTCAGCGGCTCCGGTTATACCGAACCCAACGGCAGAACTTTCCTTCCGTATACTTCATTCAATACTTGTGCCAGCGCGGTGTAAATAGCCGAAAAACCGCAAACGATGCCTTCGTAGCCGGCAATGATTGTAATTGTGGGGCTCCCGGTAAAGTCGCCTAAGGCCAGGAGGAAAAACAGGATCGTCAGAGAACCAAAGACGAGCTGCAACGCTTTGCTAATGCGGAGGGTACCAATGAACATTACAAAGGTGAAAATCCCCCACATGAGAAGATACACTCCCATGGCCATGCTGTCAGCCATATCTGCCATACCCAGTCTCGGCATGACCCACACACCTACCAAGGACAGCCAGAAAAAGCCATAGGATGTAAAAGCCGTGGTTCCGAATGTGTTGTTCTTTTTCCATTCCATAACACCCGCAATGACCTGGGCCAAACCGCCATAAAAAATCCCCATAGCCACAATCATCGCGCTAAGAGGAATCAATCCTGCATTATGCACATTCAAGAGCACGGTGGTCATTCCAAAACCAAGAAGGCCTAAAGGGGCGGGGTTTGCGGTGGTGTCTTGAATGTTGGTAGTGGCGACTGCCGATTGCGTAAAATTATCCTTGCTCATGTTAATAATCGTATCCCTCCGTAATGTAATGGTTATTCTCAGACAATAACATTCAGAAGTATACAGAATAAACTAGCAATTGGCAAGCTTCTATTTGTTGGATTTTATGTTTTTTGGCGGACCGTCCCGCTACGATAGGCAGCCAGCAGGCTTTTCAGAGCTTCAATGTTTTCTTTGAGACCGGCTCCCATGTCCGTATCACCTACCAGCATCTGGGGTCGGTCGTGTTCTGTGAACACGCTGGTGGGGATCATGTCAAACTCTTCCCGGATGGCCTTTTCCTTGGTTTGGAAAGGCTGGTGAGAAACCAGGTGCATGCCCTGAGAATTCATAATCAGCGTATAACCGGCAATGCCGGTTTCCTTTTGATAAGCTTTGGAAAATCCACCGTCAATGGTGATCAGGCGGCCACCTCCCTTGATGGGCAGCTCGCCGGAACTCACTTTTACCGGTTCGTGGCCGTTGATAATGAAGGCCTGTGCAGGATCCAGACCGAACTCCCGTAGGATTGCCTCGGTAGTTTCCCCCCCGTTCCGGAAAGAGTAATAGGGGTTCTTCGTTTCCGTGTGCGTCTCTTTTTCTGCGATGAAGTAGCGCTCAAAGGTAGCCATTCGGCTCTTTCCATAAAGAGGAGATTTTGCTCCGCACCAAAGATACCACATCACGTCGAGGGCATAAGCTTTGTCCTCCGCATCCCGGGGGTAATAAGCGCGACGAACCAGGGTATCAAAGGCATCCAGCAGAGCTTTTCCTTTCAGGCGCTTTCCCATCAGTTCAAACTCTTCAAACTCTCTTTCCTTCGTCATGGGAACGCCGCCGTGGTAGAGAAGATTGCCGTTATGGACTTTGTACATGCTTCCCCGGTCGATGAGGAAGCGGGCATGGTCCTGTAGCATAGCGGAATGGAGGAAAGAGGATTTCATCCGGTCCACCACATACTGTTCATCAGGGATCAGTTCAAAGGGATTCGCCGGATCCACCGTGGGGAAATCTCCATCCGTAAGGGGATAGACTTTACCTTCCAATGTGACGGTGCCGGCTTTGTAGTCGATTTTATCCAGAAGACTTCGATGGGAGAGCTCCAGTTCCGGCCGCCGCCGGATCAGCTGGCCTTCCAACTTAAAGGCGATGATAGCGATAGCTTTCTGCATTCGGGAAAAGAGGTCCAGATCTTTTTCCCTGTATTCGAGGGTTCTGGATTTGACTTGGAAGGAGGGAGCGAACTCACCTTGATAATGGGAGGACACCAACCGGACCAGTGGCCCCAGGTTAATCCCGTAACCTTCTGTGAGGGTTTCCATGCCGGCATAGCGAAGAGAGACACGCAGAGAATCCGCCATGCAGATTTCCGAGCCGCAGGCAGCGCCAATCCAGAGCACATCGTGGTTGCCCCATTGAATATCTACAGAATGATGGTTCATGAGAGTGTTCATCACGTGGTGAGCGCCGGGTCCCCGGTCAAAGATATCACCTATGATGTGCAGGTGATCCACTACGAGCCTTCGGATGAGATCCGCAAGCACGATAATGAAGTCATCGGCCCGGTCAATTTCCAGCATGCTCTTGATAATACCCTTGTAGTAACCCCGTTTCATGGGGTTATCACTGTCTTCATGAAGCAGTTCTTCGATAATATATTGAAAATGTTTGGGGATTTGTTTTCTTACTTTGGAACGGGTGTACTTGTATCCGGCCTGCCGGCACAGGCGGACCAGGCGATATAACATGGTTACGTACCATTGATTCAGAGATTCCGTGTCGCCTTCCGGAAGTGCAGAGACTTTCAGGATGATCCGTTCCCTGGGGTAGTAGACTAGGGTGGCCAGCTCCTTTTTTTCTTCCTCCGTCAAAGTGTCACCGAAGGTGTCATCGATTTTGCGGCGAACCACGCCGGATGCATTTCGCATGACATGATCAAAGGCTTCATGCTCGCCGTGGATATCTGCCAGGAAATGCTCGGTGCCTTTGGGCAGATTAATGATAGCGCTAAGGTTGACGATCTCCTCTGACACCGCTTCGATGGTGGGATATTGCTGTGACAGGAGTTTCAAATAATCCAGAGTATAAGCCACAGAGCCACCTCCTCTCGTTACCAATATTATACAGAAGGTGGCGTGGCAATACAATCCTATTTCAGCTTTTCAAGAATGAGATTAGCACAGTCAATCTGGTTAGGAATGTTGCCATCTGTGTCCCGCACCCTCCAAATGTCCGGAGTGATCTCATCTGCGACATAAATCGTTCCATCCTCATCGCAACCGATTTCAATCTTAAAATCGATCAGAGAAAGGTCAAGTTTTGCCAGCTCTTTCTTGAGGATCTGGCCTACCCTGACCAGGATTTTGAGCGCCTCTTCGTACTGACCGTCAACCAGGAGTCCCTTCATGATGCAGAGCCTCTCGCTGATGAGGGGATCGCCCTGTTCATCATCCTTAAGGGTCACCTCGGTATATGGCGGGTCAAAAGGGATGCCTTCTTCTAGTGAATACCTTCTGCACATGCTGCCGGCGGTGAAATAGCGGAGCACGAATTCCAGCGGTGGTATAGTCAACTTGCGGACCTGCATGAGCCCTTCGTTGAGATCGGCACCCAGGTAATGGGTGGGGACTCCTTCGGCCTCAAGGAGTTTTAGGAAATGCTCGGAGATCACAAGTCCGGTCTTTCCTTTTCCCTCTACGCTTCCGCCAACTGTGTTGGAACCCGGATCGAATTCCCCGTCTGAGCCGGTAGCGGAGTCTTTGAAGAACAGATAGACCGCTCCGGTCCCTTCGTCTGTAAGTACTGATTTTGTCTTTCCGTCATAAAGTGTCTTCATATGATTTCTCCCTCAGGTTCAGATTACTTTTGTTAAAGTTTATCACAACAGACCAAAGATTTCACTGCTAAGTGAGTAAAATTACCTATAATAATAGGTCGACTATTTTCAAATGTTCGCATAATACAAGATATTGTGCACAGCCTAAGCAAAAAATGTTCGGATATTGATTCAAATAGGCTTAAATCTCGCCCAATACGGCAGTTCTAGGCCTAAATACCGGCTATTAGGTTTGGAATCTTGCTTCCAATAGCAGAAAATAGGTATAAACAATCGAGGTAATAATGAAATTGGGCCTATAAAACAAGAAATAATAGGCCCACATTAGATCCGATTTAGTATTTTTATACCTAAATATTGAATTTGAACGCTCAGAGTTCTGCAGTATTAGTGAAAAATAGGTACAAACAATCCAAATCATAATGTAATTATACCTAGATCATTACTTCATTTAATTGTTATCGCCCGCACTAGTGATAGCACAATCAGTTGCTGTAAATAAACATGTAGACTCACGTTGACATGTACAGCGCATCAACATAGAATAGTGGCAACCGGAAGTGATTATTGTGCCCAATATCAAACCGATTTCCGGATTGAGAAACTATACGGATGTGTTGAACGAAGTTGCGGATGACAGCCCCGTCTACCTAACCAGGAACGGAAGGGGAGAATACGCCATCATCACGATTAAAGAACTGGACAGATTGAAAGCTACCATCGGACTGCTTACGAAACTCAATGAGGGCGAGCATTCTGCGAAGGAGATGGGCTGGATCCCTGCCAAAGATGTAGAAGATGAGAGCCCTTGTTGATGAATGGGGAGATCCAATTGCAATGAAGGTTCTGAAGCACAAAATATCACTATATCTTTACGGAGAAAAATTATATCTTCTATCAGATTGAATCCAATGAAATTGTTTGGGTCTTGATAAGAACTCGATAAGAAGGTGTGGGGCGATATGAGAAGGCCCAATTTTGTGTATTGAAACGGAGCAGTAGTGAAATGGACAAGAATAGAATAATTGAGTTAGCCACAGAGTTTATCCGCAGTGCGGAAGACAATATCATTGGCCAAGAAGTAGCCTTAAGCAGTGAGGTCGTTGGACTCAAAATATTTGATGATCCTATTTTCGCCTTCGGGAGCGCGGACGACCCGTGCTTTCAGGATTTGAAAAATGGAGATGCCAATTTAAAGGACCTGTTGTTGCCCTCTGAGTGGCTACCCGGAGCAAAGACAGTGATATCCTTCTTTTTGCCTTTTAGTAAAGCGGTCAGAGACAGCAATAAAAATAGCTCTAAGCTTCCTTCGGCGGGGTGGCTCCACGGGCGAATCGAAGGCCAAGCTCTGCTCGATAAATTGACCGCCTATATAGAATTGGAATTGGCCGGTGCAGGCTATAAAAGCCTAGCACCCTTACTGGATGAAAGATTATGGAGCGTGGCCAGGCCGGATCCTCATGGTCTAGATGCAGAGGCGGCATTCACAAGCAACTGGTCTGAAAGGCACGCAGCCTATGTCTGCGGACTTGGAACCTTCGGCCTTTCGAAAGGACTGATCACTGCTAAGGGTGTGGCCGGACGATTTGGAAGCGTGATCACCCAACTGCACATAGAGCCTGATGTGAGAGCATACACCGGCATTTACGATTACTGCAGCATGTGCGGGGATTGCATCAAAAACTGCCCCGTGGGAGCGATTTCTCTAGACAAGGGCAAACGCCATGCTCCCTGCTCGGATTTCCTGGATTTTACCGCAGAAGAATACAAGCCGAGATACGGCTGTGGAAAGTGCCAGGTTGATGTGCCCTGTGAGAGCCGGATACCGGGGGTGTGACAAACGTGGCTTTACGGGAGACCCCTTTCTTGCATTTCTTAGCTAAGATAGTATAGGTTAACTTGACAGAATGTATAAAAAAGAATATTGTAGGATAATATAAAGTAAACATTATATTTGCATAACCATTGGAATAAAGGGGAAACGAGTTGTGGATTACATTAATCGGGATTTGGAGCAGAAGTTTATTCGAATGAGCTCCTTTTTCAAGGCAGTACTGGTAACCGGTGCAAGGCAGGTGGGCAAGACGACCATGCTCCGTCATTTAGTGCAGGGGCAGGACAGAACCTATGTATCCCTAGATAATCTCATGGCACGGGAACTGGCGAAAACAGATCCGGTACTGTTCTTTCAGACTTATAAACCTCCCATATTAATAGATGAAGTACAATATGCGCCGGAGTTGTTTAGTCAAATTAAAATTATCTGCGATGAAAGTGAAGAGAAAGGCTTATTTTGGCTGACGGGTTCGCAACAGTACTCTATGATAAAAAGTGTTCGTGAAACATTGGCAGGCAGAATCGGAATTTTAGAGTTATACAGCTTATCCATGAACGAAAAGGATAGTGTTGTATTTGAAAACGACCTGGATTTTTCTATTGAATGCCTTCTTGAGCGTCAAAAAGTTGTGCGTAAAAATGACATTACCCATGTGTTTGAGCATATTTGGCGCGGGGGAATGCCTCAGGTGGTCTACGCAAATCCGGAGCAGCGACAGGAGTATTTCAGTTCTTATATTGACACCTATATTATGCGCGATGTGGGCGAGCTTGGGGGAATCACCGACTCTTTGCGGTTTCGAAAGCTTCTGGTTGCTTGTGCCGCCCTTGTATCTCAGCAACTCAATTATAAAACACTTGCAGATGCCGCAGATGTGTCCCAGCCTACTGCCAAGGAGTGGGTGCGTCTGCTGGAGGGCTTAGGCATCGTATTTTTGCTTCAGCCATATGCAAACAACGCTCTCAAACGCCTTTCCAAAACACCTAAGTTGTATTTTAATGACACCGGATTGTGCACGTTCCTGTCCATGTGGCCCACGCCTGAAACCTTGATGAACGGAGCAGCAAGCGGGCATTACTTTGAAAACTATGTTGTAATTGAGATGCTTAAGAACTACGCCTATTCTAAATCAAAGATAAATCTCAATTATTTTCGCGACTCCAACGCCAAAGAGATTGACATCTTCGTGGAGAGAGATGGGCTGATTCACCCTTTGGAAATAAAGAAGTCGGCAAATCCCGATAGGCGGGAAATCAATAAGTTCACTGTCCTTGATAAGGCGGCACTTCCACGAGGCAAGGGTGGAATCCTTTGCATGTGTGAGGAAGTGATCCCCATTGATAAGCACAACTGTTTTATTCCGTGCAATTTACTGTGATCCATGTTTCCCGGCAAGGAATGCCTCAATGGCACTTAAATGTCGCTTTACAGGAGACCCCTTTATTACATTTCACAGCTATAATGAACCTAACGATAGATACCAAGTAGGGAGGAAACGCAGTGTATAAAGGAGGCAATCAAAATGCTCGGAGCAATCATAGGAGACATCGTCGGCTCAGTTTATGAGTGGGACAACATTAAGACAAAGGAATTCCCGTTATTCAGATCGGATTGCTTTTTCACCGATGATACGGTAATGACCATAGCAGTGGCAGAGGGAATGATGAAGGGTGGCGGCAGCGAGGATTATATTACCGCCATGAAGAAATATGGCCGGCTATATCCCGACGCCGGCTACGGAGGCCGTTTCTATCACTGGGTCTTTTCGGATAACACGGAGCCATATAATAGCTGGGGCAATGGATCCGCCATGCGAGTCTCCCCTGTTGCATGGGCATTCGAAACGCTGGAAGAAGTGGAAGAGGCCGCAACTATTTGTGCTGCCGTGACTCACAACCATCCTGAGGGGATCCGGGGAGCGAAGGCTACAGCAGCCTGCATCTTCTGGGCGAAGCAGAATATGCCAATGGCCGGCATAAGAGAAACTTGCGAAGAGCGCTATGGCTATAATTTGCAGCAGACTCTGGATGAAATCCGGCCCTATTACAAATTTAATGAAAGCTGTCAGGAAACGGTCCCCCAGGCAATTATCGCCTTTCTAGAGAGTCAGAGCTTCGAAGATGCCATTCGCAACGCCATTTCTCTCGGTGGTGACAGCGATACTCTGGCCGCCATTACCGGAAGCATTGCCGAAGCCTATTACGAAATCC
>CAYLVS010000026.1:0-12978 GCA_964387185.1 uncultured Oscillospiraceae bacterium
TATTGTGCCCGGCTTAGACGTAATTGTCCGTAAAATGAGCAAAAATTGCGGTTGTGTGCAGACTGAATTCCAGTTTATGTAAATTCAATGCATACAAACGAAGAATTTGCTCAGACTTGCTTGAAATACAAGCATTTGGACGAGAGATCTGCATACAAACGACAATTTTGCACAGTTGGGGCCAAGAAACCGAAGTTGACAGCCATTACAAATTTATACCTATGTAAATAATTTATACAATTATGTCCCAAAACGGTTATAATAAATGCCAAAGATGCATTTATTGTAACCTTGTGTAGCAAACGGGAGCAGCCGTTTGCACTTATGTTATAATAGCTACTGTAGTAAAAAGATAATTAAAGGGACATGAAAGGAACTGAATGGAAAACATAATTTTTACTCAACTAAATTTATCAAACGAGGTTCAAAGGGCCCTCAGTGAAATGGGGTTTGAGGAAGCGACACCGATCCAGTCTTTAGCGATACCCCATATACTTGCGGGTAAGGATATCTTAGGGCAGGCGCAGACAGGAACAGGAAAGACCTGTGCATTCGGTATTCCGGCAGTCGATATGATTAATACCAACGAACCGGGAGTGCAGGTGCTCATTCTTTGCCCCACAAGGGAGCTTGCTATCCAAGTGTCAGAGGAAATAAAAGACGTATGTAAATACAAGCCTGCTATAAAGGTGCTACCTATTTACGGTGGACAGTCTATCGATAGACAGATTATGGGGTTAAAGAATAAACCACGGATTATTGTTGGAACTCCGGGTAGAGTAATGGATCATATGAGGAGGCGCACCTTAAAACTGTCCAATCTCAAGATGCTGGTATTAGATGAAGCAGATGAAATGCTAAACATGGGCTTCCGTGAAGATATTGATGTAATTATAAAAGAGCTTCCTGAACAAAGACAGACACTTTTATTTTCTGCTACATTATCTAAGGAGATAAAGGAGATTGCAAAGCTTTATCTAAGCAAACCCGAACATATTGTTACTGAGCATAAAGAGTTAACGATTCCAAGTGTAGAGCAGTATTATATTGAAGTGCGTGATTCATCAAAGGTAGAACTCCTATGTCGTTTGGTTGATGCAAAAAACATTAAATTGGCATTGGTATTCTGCAACACTAAAAAACGTGTGGATGAGCTTACAAGCTCTCTTCAGACGAGAGGCTACTCCGCGGAAGCCCTTCATGGCGATATGAAGCAGACCGAGCGTGATAGAGTAATGGGGAAGTTTAGAAAAGGCACTATAGATATTCTTGTGGCGACAGATGTTGCTGCCAGAGGAATCGATGTAAATGATATAGAAGCTGTTTTTAATTATGATATTCCAAGTGATGAAGAGTATTACGTTCACAGAATAGGGAGGACCGCTAGAGCAGGAAAGAAGGGTGTATCCTATTCCTTTGTATTTGGAAGAGAAATCTACAGGCTAAAGGAAATACAGAGATATACAAAATCAATCATTTTACCAATGCAACCTCCAACCATTTCTGATGTAGAAGTAGTGAGGCTCGAGGCAGCTACAAATCAGGTATTAGACCTTCTCGAAGCTGGAGGGTATTCAAAATATAATAAAGTCATTGAACAAATATTATTTAAATCGGATGATGCCACAAGCTTGGATGTTGCCTCGGTTTTATTTAAACTGGCTTTTGATGAATTAGATAGACAATACGAGGTTTCAGATTTAGATAATTACTCCACTAATTATAGGAAAGAAGGTATGGTCCGTCTGTTTATGAATGCAGGAACAATGGATAAGATACAAGCAAAAAACATAGTTCAGGGAATTGCATCTAAAACCTCATTGCCAGGGAAGCTAATAGGTGCAATTGACATCCATAAACAATTCACTTTTATAGAGGTGCCAGAGGAATATGCAGACCAAGTGATGGAGTCAATGAGAGATTTTAGTTATAAAGGTAGAACGGTATCTATCGAAAGGGCAAGTAAACGCCAGAGGCTAAAGGGTAATAAAGGAAGACCGAGAGGAAGAAATAAAAGCAAATAAGAAACCACCGGGAGCAACTGTAGGGCAGCATTTGCAGGGGGCGGTGGAGTTTCGAGACAAATGCGTTGATAATACAACCGCTCTTATATATAATGGTTTCAGGGACAGATTACAAATCTGAAATTGCAGGACATGTTTGTTCTTTCTTTTTGTCGGAGAATTAGTCAGTATGAGATATTTACAGCCGATACAGGAAACATCATATTTAACAGCAACCAATGCGCCACAGTACAGAAGAATCATGCGCATTTTTTATAGTGAATATGAAAAGATGCGCTTTCAGCTCTACAAGGAAGACGTTTATGAGATAATGAAGCAATCTGTGGAATTCGAAGACTATACCATGGATCAGCTGAAGCTAGATCTGGAGAGTCTAGTCGCATGGAAGAACTTAACTCCCATTCAGGACCCCAAGAAAGTGTATACAATCGCTGATTATAAAAATAAACAGTACCGCTATTCCATGTCTGAATATGCCGTGGAGATAGAGAGGCTGACAGTCAAACTAGAAAACTTGTTTATTGAGAGCGGGAGCCTTCCTACAAATCTGTTTGCCCGCATCAATGAATCCTTAGAGCGGGGAACTGAAATCCAAAAAAAATCACTGAAAGAAATCAACGAATGGTGGCATAATCTGCAAGAAGATTTTAAACGGTTGAATCAAAATTATCAGGATTATCTTAGAGAGTTTTATTCAGGTCGCGCTGATAAGGTTTTGAAGTCGCTGGAATTTATCCAGCACAAAGACCTGTTCATTTCTTATCTGCAGGATTTTATTAAGGAGCTGCAGTTTAATGCCACAAGGATAGAAGCTACGTTAAAAAAGGTGTCCATGTCCATTGAAGAAAAGCTGTTAGAGCAAGTCATTCAAAGTGAGATTGCAATCCCTCACCCTCTCTCGGAACGCCAGGATTCTCTAGAAAGCTATATTCGGGAAAATATTTACGGTAAATGGCAGGCACTTAAAAACTGGTTTCTTCCCCACGACGGTAGGCCTAGTGAAAGCAGCCAGGTCATGGAAATCACAGATGAGGTGATTCGCAAAATCATTCAAAACGCAGCATTGATCGTGCAGTTGCAGAACTGGGGGATCAGCAGGAAGGACGAATATAAAAAATTCATTTCCCTGTTTTTAAATTGCCGAGATTTGAGCGAGGCGCACAAGCTGGCTGCCCATGTTTTCGGTATTCAGAAGGTCAGACACTATAAGGTCAGAGGTGAACGCTCTACGGACAGCATCAATAGCAGTACCTATGAGGAAGAACCAGTAGAATATGTTTTGAAACCCCGCACGAGAGCTTACCGCCCCCGGGTAGATCGGGAAGGATTTGAAAACAAAGCCATGGAGAAGTTGGCGCATAGGAACATCTATTTGCAGCGTACGGAAGAAGAACGCCGGATGGTGTTGAAATATATAAAGGATAACACCTTGGACATTTCCACAATTCATGAGTGTATACCCGAGAGCACTCGAATCACACTTCTGAGATGGATTTCAGCTGCCAATACGACTACGACAAAAAAAGGAAGAACGGAGTTTGGACAGGAATACAGGTTGATAAAACAGGACAGGCTCTGTACCTTGCACTGCGAAGACGGAGAACTGATCATGCCTGCTTATATCTTTGAATTTGCGGAGGCCCAGCATGAATGAAGTAAAGACGCTTCTTGAACATTACTGGATCAACAGAGCCGAGAACAAAGAGCTGTACCACAAAGTTAAACGGGAAATTCCCAAGTATCGAAAGTTTGTTACGGAGCAGCTAGGCTGGAGATTAATCAACAATGAACGCATTATTAAGCTTGAGAAAATTCCGGCTCATGCGGAAAGTTTTATGGGCATTGATGACTTCGCAGATGTGAGGGATTATTGCATATTGTGTATCATCCTCATGTTTTTAGAGGACAAGGAAGACAGTGAACAGTTTCTGCTTTCTGAGCTGATTGATATGCTGGAGGCCCAGCTGGCAGAGTATATGGAAGTTGACTGGACAAAATTTGTGCAAAGAAAGTCGCTGGTACGGGCCTTGCTGTTTGCAGAGAGGATGGGCTTGCTGGTTGCTTATGACGGTAGCAGCAACAGCCTTTCTTCCGGTATCGGACACGAAGTGCTGTATGAAAATACCGGGCTGTCGCGATATTTTGCAACGAGTTTTGACTATGATATAAAAGAAATTGAATCTTATCGCGACTTTGAAACAAAGCAGCCCGAAGAAGTGGAATCCAGCAGAGGGCATTTCAGGATTAACAGGGTGTATCGCCAGTTGGTTTCCTCGCCGGCTATGTACTGGAAGGAATCGGACGATCAGGATTCCATATATGTCAAGAACCAGAGACAGTGGGTGCAGAAGTATCTGAACGACCATCTGGGAGGTCACCTCCATATTCACAAAAATGCGGCCTTCCTCGTAATGGATGAAGACGATTGCTTTGGCGACAGACATCCCAGGGACGCAATGCTATCGGAAATCGCATTGGTTGTATGTGAGGAAATTCGAAACAAAGTCAACTCCGGTACCTGGACCAAAGGATATGACCAGTGTGTTTCCATCAGTGAACATCAGTTTAAAGAGCTCATTGCCCAATGCAAGGCAAAGTATGGAGCTGCATGGAGCAAGGAATACCGCGAAATGGATCTGCCAAAGGTGACGGAAGCCGTCCTAGGGTACATGAGAGATTGGAAGATGCTGTCCGATGGAGATGAATTCACAATTTTACCGGCTGCAGGCAAATTGATTGGAACATACCCGAAGGATTTTAAGACAGAGGATGCAAAATGATGAGTAATCGATGGAAAATGAACCGCATAGGATTTGTTAATTTTTGGATGTACGATGAGGAGGAATTTTCTTTTTCCGACGGAAAACTTCTTTTGCGAGGAGCCAACGCTTCCGGGAAATCCATTACGACTCAGAGCATTATCCCATTTATACTGGATGGCGACCGTACCCCCAGCAGGCTGGATCCCTTCGGCTCCAGTGACAGAAGAATGGAATACTATTTTCTCGGCAACGGAGAAAAAGAAGATGTAACTGGCTATCTGTTTCTGGAATTTAAAAAAGCAGAAACGGACCAGTACCGGACCATCGGAATCGGACAAAGAGCGCAAAAAGGCAAGCCTATGGATTTCTGGGGATTTCTTATCCTTGACGGCAGGCGGGTGGGATATGATATGCAACTTTACAAAGAAGTGGGCAGCAAAAAGATCCCTTTTACAAAACAGGACTTAAAAAAGGAGCTTGGCGAAGAGAATCCCGTTGCCGAAAGGCAGAAGGATTACATGGCCCTGGTGAATAAGCATATTTTCGGCTTTCCTCGGATCGAGCAGTACGATCAATTCATCCGCTTGATGATAAAAGTGCGCGCACCTAAGCTGTCGAAGGACTTTAAACCCACAAAGGTTTATGAGATCTTGAATGAATCCCTGCAGTCCCTATCCGACGAGGATCTGAGGGCCATGGTGGACGCCATGGAAAAAATGGACGACATTCAGAACAGGCTGGAAGGTTTAAAAGCGGCCCTAAAAGACGTGACAAGCATTCGTACAGAATACAATCACTACAACAGGTATATGCTTTCAAAAAAAGCGGAGTCATACATTTCATCCAAAAAACAGGTTGAATCCATCCGAGATAGATTGGAGACTTTGCAGGATGAGGTGGGGGACAAGACGGAAGAAAAAAGGCACAAGGAAATAGAAAACAGCAGTCTTGACACAGAGATAGAGTTGCTGGAAAAAGAGAAAGAACTGTTGGGAGAAGAGACGCTTGAATCCTATTTTGAGAAGTTAGAAAAAAGCGAAAGCCAGAAAGCTGCATATGAAAAGGATTCTACGGAGCTTGCTGAGAGAATAGAAGCATCCAATGGAAAAATAAGGATGCATGATTTAGATTTAAGACAGTATAGACAAGATGGACAAAACTACCAGAACCATGTAGATCATATCCTGCAGCAATTGGATGAGATTGTCGAAACTTTACGGTACCAAGGCCATAATGGGATAGCGGAAGCTGTGCGGCAGGGAACGATTCGGGATGTTTTGAGCGACAAAAACAAAGAATTGAGGGAGCTTTCCGATTCCATATCAAAAGGGCTGAAAGCGCTGCAGGAATTCAGCAAAATGGAGGAAGCCTGGAGCAAGGCAGAGGAAGAGCTAAGCCAGGCCGGTATCAATAAGAGTACCTGTGAAGAACAATTGAAGACGGCAGAAGGAATAGAGACCCAGTCCCGTGACGATCTGGTGGAAGCTTTCTACAGGATTGCGGATGAATATAAAGAATTGGTTATTGAAAGGCAACAGCTGACAGACATGGTATCCCTCATCGCAAGGTACCGGGGTGCTAGGGATATGGGAGACATTAACCAAATACTCAGCAGGATAAAGAGCCGCAGAGAAAGCCTTCTATGGAAAAATAACGCTATCAACAAGGCGAAGAAGGAGGAAGTATTCAGTAGCTACCAGCAGGCAAGACAGGAACTGGAAGCATTGAAAAACCAGAGCGAAGCTGTCCCCTTGCGCAGGGAAAAGGTCATGAAATCAAGATCCACATTAGAAGCAAAAGGGATTTCGTGCCTGCCTTTCTATAAAGCTTTAGAATTTAACCCATCCCTATCTGAGCAAGAACAGGCACTGCTGGAAGAGCAGCTGTTCGATGCCGGTTTATTGGATGCGTTGATCGTGTCGCCGAAAGAGTATCACTTGGCAAAGACTGCGCTGGGCAGTTTATCCGATTCACTGATTCAGGCAGATACAGGTATTTGCACCGGTTATAGCAGGTTGGAGCCTGGTGAGGTGGATCCGGCTCTGAAGGATGCTGTTCAATCGATCATCAACAATATCTTTGATCATGATGAAGAGGGTGCGGGCCTCGTATTGACTCCGGACGGCTACTACCGGAATGGGATCATAGAAGGTCATAGCATACCGGAAGGACAGGCATCCTTTGTCGGTGCGAAGGCGCGTCGGGATAGACTGAACCGGATGATAGGGGAGAAAGAAGCTCTCTGTGAGGAACTGAAAGCACAGCTGCAGGAATGGGATGAGAGGATCAAGAGTATTCAGGCTTCCATTGAAAGGCTTGAGCTGGAATATGAAGGGATACCTGATTTTCAGGATCTCGATTCCGCCATCGACATTGTCAGGGAAGCTGCCTACGATTTGGACAAAGCCTCCCAAGTTTACCGTCTGAAAGCCGAGGAATTAGCACAAATATTGGAGCGCAAGAAAGAATGGGAGCAAAAGGTCATCGTAAGCTGCAAAGGCTTACCCTATGGCCGTACGCCTTCCGCCTATGAGGAAGCCCTTGAAGATGTAGGAGGCTACAGGGATGCTTTGACTGAGCTTGAAAAAGCGACAAACTATTTGGACACCGCCATGTCGAAATGCGCAAGCATCAGCACCTTGATAGAAAAAGAAGAGGAAACCATAGACCACACAAATGAGCTCTTGAGGAAGACGGAGCTCAAAATCCACACGCTCTCATCGGAAATAAAACAAATTGAAGACTTCCTGAATCAACCGGAAATCAAAGAAAGAGCGGAACGGCTGGAAAAAGCGGTAAGTATGTTAAAAGATAAAAATAGTTTATTGCAATCCAATAGAGAGGCGATTTCGGGTCTTGAATCCGTTATAAAACTCAGAAACGAAGAAATCGACTCGCTGAAAGATCGAGTTACTGACAGCATCGAGAAGGAAAACACACAGAGATCCTATTTCCAGGAGGAGATAGATCTGAAATATGTGATGGCGCAGGGAAATAGAACCCTGGCAGAATGCGCAGGGGAAGCGGTGGGCTGCATCCGGGACAATGATAAACTAAAAAACGTCAGCGAGGTTGTCGCGTCACTGTATCGGGTTTATCAGCAGCATAACAGCAATCTCACCGGCTACGGCACCTCCCTGGAAGATTGTTTTGACGATGCAAAAGACGCAAGCGACCTTAGAAAGAGACAGATCATTGTGTCTGTTTGGCAGGGAAGAAAGCTGCAGCTGGAAGAGTTCTACGATATTTTAAGGGAATCCATCGACAGCACGGAATTATTAATCAGGGAAAAAGACAGAGCTTTGTTCGAGGATATCTTGGCAGATACCCTGAGCCGCAAGTTGAGCAACCGCATTGCCGAAAGCAAAAACTGGATTGCCGATATGTCAAAGCTCATGCAGCAAATGGATACCTCCATGGGTCTGACCTTTTCCCTGGACTGGCGACCCAGTCTGGCAGAAGGAGAAATGGAGCTGGATACTCGGGAGCTGGAAAAATTGTTGAGCAGGGACAGAGAGCTGCTGACCCATGAGGATATCGAAAAGGTATCGGGACATTTTAGAAGCAAGATTCAGATGGCAAAGCAGATGGCCGAGGAGAGCGGGGAAGCAGTGAACTATGCCGATATGGTGCGGGATGCTTTGGATTATCGAAAATGGTTTGAGTTCAGGATGAATTTCTATCGTGGCGACGAACCGAAAAAGGAGCTGACCAACAGTGCATTCAATAAGTTCAGCGGCGGGGAAAAGGCTATGGCCATGTATGTGCCCCTATTTGCGGCTGTCAATGCGCAATATAAAAAGTCGGAAATTCCGGGTCATCCGAGACTTATCGCACTGGACGAGGCCTTTGCCGGCGTAGACGATAAGAATATAAGCACCATGTTCGAGCTGGTACAGAAGCTGGATTTTGATTATATTATGAACTCTCAGGCTTTGTGGGGATGCTATGAGACGGTGAAATCGCTAAAAATCGCCGAGCTGCTGCGGCCGGCCAATTCTCATGTGGTAACGGTGATTTATTATCACTGGAACGGAAAAGAACGGATATTAGATGAGAATTAGGAACTAAGGTGAGGTAATGTGGAAGTAAGGTGGGGGTCATGCTGGATGGCTGCGTGAAATACTTTAAGGATAATAAGGCCTTTAGAAGGTTTTTTCTTGAGCTGCGCAAAAAGTGGAAAATCTACGGAAAGTCCTCCGGATATATTATTATGAAAAATGCAACCATAGAAGAGCGGGAAGCCATAAAGCTGGTTATGGGAAAAAACTATGGTGGACCGGATATTAAGGTCAAAGTAAGCGAGTTTGAGGCGGCTTTGCAGGAGACAAAATTCAAGGGCGTTGGGTTGCAAGCACTTCTTGAAGTTTATTTTTCTGAAAGCATGGATACGAATAAAGATGTTCGTCTAGAGAAAGCAGGTAAAAAGAGAAAATTCTTAGAAGAAATACAGGAAGAACTTGCAGAAAAATATGAGCGTGAGGGCAGCATGGCTTGGCTACAAAGAGCCTTGTCAGAGAAGAAATACGGCTATAATCTTATGGCTGCGGAATACGAGAGATCGAGCAAGGATCTCAGAGCAATGCTCTTTTATATATTTGAGGCTGTCCACAGGCTGCAGCCATTGGATTATAGAAAGATTAGACTGGCGGTATTGAGCGCAGAGGTGACGTCCAATCCACACTATTTAGACAGGGGAAGCACGGCGGGCAAGCTGTTGATCCATGTGCTGCGATTTATCAACCACATGCCCGAGACTCAAAATGCGGAGGAGATTCTGGAGCTTTACTATTTATCCGGGATTCAGCCGGATGATATTTCGAGCCATACCGTGTTATATGGAATCAGTCTTTACACGGAGAAGGGACCTCATATGGCATATGAGGTCTTTATAAAGGAAGAAGAACCGTATCATGTCTCTCTTTCCAACCTGAACAAAATCGTCAAGGCTGACTGCAAAAGCAAAGCGGTTTTTATAGTTGAAAATCAGATGGTATTTTCTTACTTGTGTGAAAGAATAGCAGGTTTGCCGGTAGCAATGATGTGTACTTCAGGACAAATGAGAACGGCTTCACTGCTTTTGATTGATTTGCTATGCGAGTCCGGATGCAAGATATACTATTCAGGGGACATCGATCCGGAAGGGCTTGGGATAGCAGACCGTGTGATTTCAAGGCACCCGGAGCATATTCTTCCATGGAGAATGACAAAGGACGATTATGAGTTGTCTGTTTCCAATGAGGTTTTGGATGGAGTGCGCATCAGCAAATTAAATAGAGTTAAAGACAAAAGATTGCAGGATGTCGTCAATGCATTGCGAAAAGAGAAAAAAGCCGGTTATCAGGAGCTGCTAATTGAAAGCCTTGTGGGCGATATTAAAACGTTAGTTAAGGCGTACTGAAAAGGTGCGATAATAATAGTATCAATCAAGGCAATAAAGGCTTTGAATATATATATAAATAAAAACTCTTAGATACTACGCGAGTGAATCTGCATATGAAAACGAAAGTTTATATGGATAATAAAATAGTAACCGGAATCACTTTGAAAGACGAAGGAGAACCGGAACACAACAATATGGCTCTTCACGCCTGCATTCGTCCGGATCATGTTATAAGAAACCGCCGGAAGTTAGCTGATTTTTTACGTTGCCGACTGGAAGACTTCGTTTGTTGCAATCAGACGCACAGCAGTAATTTTTATAGAGTTACGCGTGAAGATAGGGGGCGGGGAGCGGATAGCACTTCCACCGCCATTAAAGACACCGATGCGCTGTATACCTATGAGCCCAATCTGCTCTTGTGCTGCTTTACAGCCGATTGCGTTCCGGTGACATTCTACCATGAAACCGCGGGTCTGGTAGGAGTAATCCATTCCGGATGGCAAGGCACAGTGAAAGAAATAACGCGTAAGGCATTTAATCATTTAATAGAATTTGAGCATTGCGATCCAAAGGATTTCTATGTTTATATAGGCTCAGCCATAAGCCGGGAAAATTTTGAGGTAGATGAACCGGTTTATATAAAGTTTAAGGAGCTTGGCTATGGAGAGAACTTCATAAATTATAATAACCAAACCGGAAAGTACCATATCGACAATCAGCAGTTTGTTAAGATGCAGTGCGAGATGAATGGGATACAAGGGATTAACATCAAGGTTGACAATACCTGTACCTACTCAAATCCCAATGGTTTTTCCTATCGACAAAACAAGAAATGCGGCAGACATATGAGCTATATTATGAAAAAGGGACTATGAGCCCAAGGGCGAAGGTATGAGTTGCGGTACCAGGTGCTAAACGCGCACAATGCTGAAGGAAGTAAGAATGCGAGGCCGGAATGACAATAACGGATTCTCATCTCGTGGAATTATATAAACCAAATATCTTTAGAAAAAGCGGCGCTTTGACACTGACGCTGGCTCTGATGTTATTCTTGTTATTGTTAAGTGGCTGCACAGAAGGCAGCTTGAACAATCATTTATCTTCTGGAGCCGGCGATGCCAATGAACCCTGAATGGATCGGTTTCCAATGAACAGAGTTCTCTTCTCAATGAAGAAGGCCGGACCATTGCAGATAGATATGGGACCCCTGAGGGCTTTGTCAGAATCAAGGCTGAAGATGGTAGCTTCGGCAGCTTTCTGCAGAATCATGAGCTGAGGCCCTATGGAGCTAAGGCGCTATATTATGACGGGCGGGAAAAACGGGCAGATGGAGTCTACGACAGTGTGTTTGATGTGGAGATTGGCGACAGGGATCTTCACCAATGTGCCGATGCAATCATGTTGCTTCGCGCCGGTTATTTGTATTCCATCGGCGCCTATGATCAGATTTCCTTTCATTTTGTTTCGGGATTTAAGGCCGAGTATAAGAAGTGGATAGAAGGATATCGCATTGAAGTTGAGGGAAATGAAGCAAGCTATTATAAAACGGATAATGTATCCAACACCTACGAAACATTCAGGAAGTTTATGGATATGGTCTTTGCCTATTCCGGCACTCTTTCCCTTGAAAAGGAGTTAAAGGTAGTCAGTGTTGATGATATGCAAATCGGAGATGTTTTTATTGTCGGCGGAAGTCCGGGTCACGCAATAATTGTGGTGGACATGGCGGCAAATGAGGCGGGCGAAAAGCTCTTTATGCTGGCGCAGTCGTATATGCCCGCCCAGCAGACGCATCTGTTAATCAATCCAAATCAGGCTTCAATCAGTCCTTGGTATTCGCTCAAGGATCAGGATAAACTAATAACACCCCAATGGACATTTGAGTTGGACACATTAAGGCGGTTTTAATTTGTATGGACACCTTTTACGGCTTGGAATCAGTAGCTGGTAGAGGACGAGGACGTCTTTTCAATGGATAAGGAGTATAATGGTTATCGGAGCAATCACAATTAAAATTCATATCCCTTGGTCCCACTCTCTAAAAGAGAAACGCATGGTCGTGAAAAGCATTTGTGCAAAAGTGCATAATAAATTCAATGTATCAATCGCAGAGATCGACGACCAGGACCTTCACCAGATTATCGTTTTGGGAATTTCTTATGTTGCTACGGACAAAGCACAGGCGGACAGCATAGCTGACCATGTTATAAACTTTATTGAGAGCAGCACAGAGGGGGTCTTTGTTAGTATCGAGAGGGAAATAGTATAGAGCTTTGCGTTTTCCCTCCAGAAACCACCGCGTCAGTTGCTTTTGATCCAATCAGGATCGAAAACAAGAGCTCAAACAGCGGAAGGCAACTGCAGGGGTAGCCCAGCTCTGATTCGCGTTGCCCCGGCCCAAAAAAGGCACGCGCCACCTACCCAAAGCAGCAGTTGCAGTTGCCCCTGATCCAATTCCGGTCCAAAACAAGAGCCTAAATCAGGGGAAGGCAACTGCAGGGGTAGCTCAGTTCTAATTCGCGTTGCCCCGGCCAAAGCTAACCACTTGGGAGAAAATGCGATAGGATGGTTAGCTTTTCACCCTTGTGGCCCGGCCGAAGCTAACCATTTGGGAGAAAATGCGGTAGCATGGTTAGCTTTTCACCCCTGTGGCCCAGCGAAAGCTAACCATTTGATGGAAAATGCGGTAGTATGGTTAGTTTTTCACCCTTGCAGCCCGGATGAAGCTAACCATTTGGGAGAAAATGCGGTAGCATGGTTAGCTTTTCACGCCTGCATTCGTGCGGATCATGTAATGGAATTTGTTTCA